>JAZUGG010000131.1:0-9224 GCA_045641105.1 Ruminococcus sp.
TGAAGTTTACAATGTAGGCGGACACAATGAGATGAAGAATATCGACATTGTTAAGCTGATTTGTAAGGAACTTGGCAAACCGGAGAGCCTTATTACATTTGTAACAGACCGAAAGGGACACGATATGCGTTATGCAATTGACACGACAAAGATTTATAATGATCTTGGCTGGCTGCCTGAAACAAAGTTCGCCGACCGTATAAAAAAGACTATTAAATGGTATCTAGAAAACTGTGAATGGTGGGAGACTATTATTTCAGGTGAGTATTAGAATTACTATGAAAAATGTACGGAAATAGAACTATTTAATAGTTATTTAATACTATTTTTATTAAATTGTTTATTGACTTTCCAAGAAACATATGCTATAATATAATCAAGTTATCTTGAATATATTATGTTGCTGGTAGCAACATGAAAGCATTATTCTTGGGAGGTCAATTTTTATATGAAGCACTTATCAAATAAACTACTGTCAGAATTAGTTGTGGCAAAGAGGAAGGAAAAGAATATTTCGCAGGTTCAGCTTAGTGAAGCCACAAGTATTAACCGTTCACTTCTTTCAAGACTTGAAAAAGCAGACTACACACCATCGGTTGATCAGCTTCTTGCCTTATGCAGTGTGTTAGCCTTTGATATGTCAGAAGTTATGGAAGCCGACACATCAGAAGAAGTCGCAATCCCACGCAAGAAAATTGCAGTAGCCGGAACTGGCTATGTAGGCTTGTCTCTCGCAGTTTTGTTATCGCAGCATCATGATGTTACTGCTGTGGACATCGTTTCGGAGAAGGTTGAGAAACTGAATAACTGGATCTCACCAATTCAGGACGATTATATCGAAAAGTATCTTGCAGAACATGAGGAGCGTAAACTATCACTTCATTCTACTACAGACGGTGAATCAGCATATAAGGACGCAGATTTTATTATCGTAGCAGCACCGACGAATTATGATCCAAAGACAAACTTCTTTGATTGCTCAGCAGTAGAAAGCGTTTTGTCACTTATAAAAGAAGTAACAGTTAAAAATAAGAAGAAACCTACAATAGTTATCAAGTCCACAATTCCTGTTGGTTATACAGTGCAGGTACGTGAAAAACTTGGTATGGATAATATCATTTTCAGTCCTGAGTTTCTGCGTGAGTCCAAGGCTCTTTATGATAACCTTTATCCGTCACGTATCATTGTCGGTTCTGATGAAGCTAATAAATCAAAAGCAGAACTTTTTGCATCTTTGCTGCAGCAAGGTGCAATCAAAGCCAATATCCCCGTACTTCACATGGCAACAACAGAAGCGGAGGCTACTAAGCTGTTTGTAAATACATACCTTGCACTTCGTGTCAGCTATTTCAACGAGCTTGATACTTATGCAGAAGTCAAGGATTTGAACACATCGAATATTATCAAAGGTGTATGCCTTGATCCAAGAGTAGGGGATTACTACAACAATCCGTCATTCGGTTATGGCGGTTACTGTCTGCCGAAGGATACAAAGCAGTTACTTGCAAACTATCAGGATGTTCCTCAGAATATGATGACAGCTATTGTAGAGTCAAACCGTACTCGTAAGGACTTCATTGCAGACAGAATTCTTGAAATTGCAGGTACTTATGGAAATAGTGCATCTTACTCAGCTGAACAAGAAACAAAGCAGAAAGAAGTCGTTGTAGGTGTATACCGTTTGACTATGAAATCAAACTCTGATAACTTCCGTCAGTCTTCAATTCAGGGCGTTATGAAGCGTATCAAGGCTAAAGGTGCTACGGTTATCATTTACGAGCCAACGCTTGAAAACGGCAGCACGTTCTTTGGTTCACTTGTTGTTAATGACATCAAGAAGTTCAAGAAAAAATGTGGCTGTATCGTAGCAAACAGATATGATACTGTACTTGATGATGTTGAAGAAAAGGTTTATACAAGAGACCTTTTCAGAAGGGACTAAGATATGAGCAAAGCAGTTGTAGAATTAAACGGAAAAAATATCCTTGTGACTGGTTCGCCTGGATTTATCGGTGCAAACCTTGTGCTGAGACTTCTAAAGGAGATGTCCTCTGGTTTGGTAATCTCACTTGATAATATGAACGATTACTATGATCCAAAGCTGAAGGAGTATCGCCTTGGATTGATTGAGGAGGCAAGCAAAACTTCTAACGTCAAACACATATTCATTAAAGGATCTATCGCAGATAGTGAACTGATAGAAAGGATTTTCGATGACTATGAGCCCAACATTGTGGTTAACCTTGCAGCTCAAGCTGGTGTCAGATACAGCATCGATCATCCTGACGTGTATATCCAATCAAATATCATCGGATTCTATAATATTCTTGAATGCTGTCGCCGTCACCCTGTAGAACATTTAATCTACGCAAGTAGTTCTTCCGTTTACGGAGGCAATAAGAAAGTGCCGTTCAGTGTAGATGACAAGGTGGATAACCCTGTAAGTTTGTATGCGGCAACAAAGAAATCCAATGAACTTTTAGCGCATTCATATTCCAAGCTTTACAATATCCCATCCACAGGTCTGCGTTTCTTTACTGTATACGGACCTGCAGGCCGTCCTGATATGTTCTACTATTCAGCTACAAATAAGCTGGTAAAAGGGGAGAACATAAAAATCTTCAACTATGGCAACTGCAAGCGTGACTTTACCTATGTTGACGATATTGTCGAGGGCGTATACCGTGTAATGCAGGGCGCACCTGAGAAAGCAAATGGTGATGACGGTCTGCCTATTCCGCCTTATGCAGTGTATAACATCGGCGGTGGTACTCCCGAGAACTTACTTGATTATATCAGCACTTTGCTGGAAGAACTGGTAAGAGCGAAGGTATTGCCTTCTGATTATGATTTTGAAGCACATCGTGAACTTGTTGCAATGCAGCCTGGTGATGTTCCCGTAACTTATGCAGACAGCAAGGCACTTGAAGAAGATTATGGTTTCAGACCGCAGATAGGCATTCGTGAAGGTCTGAGAAAGTTTGCAGAGTGGTATCAGGCATATTATAAATGATGACAGTGCTTTGATTAGTATGTATGCTTTCCTTTGCCTTAAGATACTAAACAGAAAGGATAGTTACTATGATAAAAATAAACCAAAGCCATTTATATAATCATGAATTATTTACCGTGGAGGAATTCATGCAAGGAAGTGGCTGGAACAACGGCGATACATTTAAATTAGTCGGAAGGCTTGATAACGGTGATGTTGTGTATATAATAAGGAAAGTTGTACCAGGAGGACATGAAGCACCGGGTTTCTATGATGAATACTATTCAATCACCAAACTGGAATACCGCAGTTTGCTTGCGAAGGCGAAAGCAAACGGATTCCTGAATGGAGCTGGGAAAAACGGTAAGCCTACGCTTGAAGAACTTGAAGCACTTGGAGGAGAATGAAAAATGAAAATTGCAACAGCATTATCATAACGTTCTGATATCCAGAACAGAATAAATGATATAGCAGTAAGACTAAATAATAATGCAAAAGTACAGGACGGAGATGTTCCTGCGGAAGATCCCGTACTGCTGATGGAAGAATTTGACAGATTGACAGAGTGTCTGGAATATCTTATGGCTCGTATCAATCTTACAAACAGCACAACAGTCTGCAATGGAAAAACTATTACAGAACTGCTTGCACACAGGGATTACCTGAAAAAGAAGATTGAAGTCATGCGTAATTTTCTGAACAGTGCCAGCAATCGTGTAACAAGAATGACAAGAACCGAAATTAAGATTATTAGTACCGTTCCTGTAGCTGATATTCAGAAAACAGTTGACAGCCTTTCAAAAGAATTGAGAAATGCTGATGAAAAAATTCAGGAGCTGAACTGGACAACAGAACTTATATAATACGTGGGTGGGATATTTATTGAGTGGATGCATCTCTGCCAGCAGAGAATGTGCTGGCTTCATGGTGAAATCAGGACAGGTTTCAGGGGGTCGAATCCCCTTATTACAGCGCATTGTCCGGCAAATTAACATGCGTAATGTAACAGCTTTTTATTACAACCACGCATCAGCTGTAAATTGGGCGGGTATTATATTTATCATCGGATAGAACTTTTATGTCTGAAGAACTGAATGAACTCGGCAGACAGGAAAGTTAAACCGTATACTCTCATAAATCGGCAATCAGGAGAAACGAAGAACAATGAATATATTGGACAAACTAAATAAAATATATGGCAAATATCTGTATGTGATTATTCCTTCAATGACTATAATTATAGCTGCATTTGAGGTAGCATATGAGATCAGCAACGGTGATTCGATGCATATTCTGGCATATGTAATTATGGGATTTGTATCTTTAGCGTTTTGCGGTTTCTATTTAATGTCAGGAAAACAAAAAACAGGTTATTGTTTGATTGAGTTATATTTATTCTTCTATACTGTTTTTCTGATGCTGGATAATCATTTGCATTTCGGCGATATTGTGTGGATTATTTTCTTGCCGTGTGCCGTATTTTGCATGTTCTTTATCATTTTCTATAATAGAAAAGAAAGATAAAACAAGTTTTAAATACTATGGGTATCTGGCTGAATGCTGATAATGCAGAAAAACGTTGGAAAGAAGATATTATTGGAAACGACATCAGTGTCGCTTCTGATATTTATATTTCAGAAAATGATGCGGCGGATGATGTTTTTCTTGGATTTTCATATATAAAGTGATATGCAATATATTGCGAATAAATATAAGCTTGATATATTTTGATTACTATACTAAGAAACGAACAGAAAGGAAAAAGGTGATTAAATGAACACCCCAAGACTTGGTGATATAACAATGATGCGTCTCAGGCTGTTTCGTACAGGGATAGTTGAGAAAGCTTTAGATGCAGCGAAGGATGAAGGACTGCAAGATCCTGATATGCCAGATGAAACAGCTGATATGGAAAAAATCAATACAGCCGATGATCCGGCAGATCTTATTGATCTTTGCAGAAAGGTTAAGAGCTACAGAGGCGGTGATGTACTTGTAGAAAAGATACTCGCTGACCAGAAAAATACTATGCCTATTCTGATAGAGAAATTTTCTCGCAGTTTATATGACCATTTTATTGATAAGGCAGTATTGATATTGGCTTACTGTGATGAAGTGTATGTGGATGAGGTCCTGAAGAACTATAAGAATATACGCAGTGACTATGCAAAATGTGGGTTCTGCGTGGTTTTAGGATATAGGAATAGAAAAGATTGTATTGATTTTCTGAAACAGGAAGTAAAAAATCTTGGCCGTGATGAGAAATACAAAACAGGACCTGAAGTAGCATTAGAAGAATTGATGTAAGCATTTGATTATCATCTTCATGGCTATATAGTTTTGTTTTACGACAACCAAAGGAGAAAGTAAATGGAACATCACAATCTTGATACACATCCGCTTCCAAAAGATAAATCACCGATTTATATTAATGAGCCGTGGTTGATTGACAATTCTCTGCAATGGAGACAGCCTAACGGATATAGTCCTGAACCACTGGATGATGCTGATAATGTTCGTGTATATGTACCGCTTGATCTATGTAAAGAGGCCATTCTGCGCCGCCTTAGAGAAGTAATTGATCAGCGTGGAGCAGTCACTGAAAAGAATGAAAGCGACTATAGGTATGATGTCATTACTCTTATTAATCAAATCGAAATTTATGATCAGGTATGGTTTATCAGGCATATGCCTAAGCAAGGCAAACATAGCGTTGAAGCCATTGAACTTGTGAAGGATTTTGTGGCTATACTTGAAGATATGGAAGTTTATGATGCTGAGATATTTCCGTATTCCACAATCGAAAAGCTGCGGAAAGAATTTATTGAAACCATAAGAGATAAAAACGAGCCTATGGAATATGGCGGAGATTGGTACTAATAGCTTTAAACAAAATATACATCGAAAGCCGCCTGCGTTAAACAGGCGGCTTTATAATATAGCTGTGCTTTAGCGATTGAAACCGTTACGTGGTATAGTGAAAGCGTGGGACAAACTAAAAAAATTAAATGTTATTGGCAGGGCTTTTGCCAATCAACCTACTGATAGTCTCTTCGCTACTATCCGGATAAAGTTCTTTCACATGGTTAGTAATTCGTTGCCATGATTTGACAGGTTCCTCTCCATATGCACTCGTCACAAGGTCATAACCCCAGACAGTTTCCGGCGGGAACATTACTGATACGCTCATGCCATATTCAGCACCTTTTTTATTCTTTCGCTGCTGAAAGTCCGTAATCACGAGATATAGCTGCATTTGCAGTCCGGTGATAATGCCTGGATAGTTTTTCAGACCGCCATTGCCAAATCCTGACATTTTCTTCAGCTCAGTTGACAAGATCTCATCCTGCTTCCATAGTATATCACCGTTGCTGTCCTCTCCGATATAATAATCCATAATAACTTTCTCACGAAATGTCACAAGTCCGTCATCATATCGGGAATCAAAATCGTAACCGTTTCTACGGTAATTAGCAAAGTATGGCAGCCATTTCTTACTAATAAATCCAGCTTTGCCGCCGAAGAATTTACCGTAGGCAACTTCATGACTTGCTGCGATAATTTCTCGCCATTCCCAGGGATCCTGCTCCTTGTCTCCAGTCCACCAGTAATCCGGAGAGACGTGTTCTTCTGCAGAGAAGCCTTTTATATCATTTGCAAACAGCGGCAGAAATCCAATCTCATTTACCCAGTTCACAAGTTCCTGCCATGTGCGTATTCTGTACGGATCATTCCATGATAAGCCACGCATGATCCATGTTCCGTTTTCATTTCCCATAGTTTTTATTCACCGTCAATCTTTATGCCTATACATAGATTCGAAATATCTTACATCCTTTATCATTTCTTTTCTGAGAACCCAGAAAGTTGCTTGAATCCATGCGCCTCGCCTTATCCATGCATTATCAAATGGAGTGATATCAAATACACGTTTCCAATTCTCATATTTCATTTCAAGCTGTTTTTCAGGTGTTAGTGAGTTATAGATCGTATATATTTCGTTGTATTCTTCTTCGGTTTCAGTGATAAGTGAATCCAATATAATGATCGACCACAAATCAAAATCTGACAGCAAGACTTGTTTATCAGGCACCTCGATCTCAAGACAGACAAACTTGTTTCTGTCACATCCGTTTCTCCACCGTTCCGAGCGAAGATCAGGCTTCTGGTGCTTTGAATTTTGTGTATGCCATGCCCATACAGGATAGGTTACGTCTTCGGGAGGTTCGCCGATATATCCTTTCATCTGTAATGCAAGCCAGTCATACATCTCGGTGAATTCAGGCATACTGAGCTGATGCGGATCACAAACATATTTTCCTGTTTTGATAATTGAATGATAAAGTCCCTCTGGCTGTATAGTCCATAAAGTCATAGTTTGTTTCCTCGGTTTCAAAGATACTCAGGCACGAATGATTCCAACAGTTCACATAGATCATCGTCCATATAGCTATAGTTATCGGGAATATTCAGGCAAACGATTTCCTTATCGGCTATGATGTCTGAGTATTTTTCCTTTATCCGTCGTATATGTTTCTTCTCCATACAGAAAATGATATCTGCCCATCCGAGTTGTCCTTGCGTTACCTTGACTCTGGCATTGTTTTCTGTGCCAGCAGAGCGTGCCTGATGACCATCATATCCGTTAAACAGCTTTGCTGCCGTCAAAGATCGTCTTTTGTTCTGGCTGCATAGGAATAATAAGTTCATAATTCTCCTTTTTTGCTATGCTTAAGAATGTATTTTAAGGGTATCTCTAAAAGCCCGTTTTGAGTAAGAAAGAACAGATAGGTGCAGCAGATGCTGTGCATAGCTGCTTTTTCTCAGAAGGGGTTTTTAGAGGTGCCCATAAGGTCGTTGTCCTTTAAAACGTGATGGGATATCAGTAACTTTTTCCTTTCATGTTCCCGATTTTGGTATTCTATACTGCTTATCCGCATTATGCACCCAGCCACCCAGCTTGGAAACAAAATAAGTATGCACTTTCTCAACTTTTGCTGTGGAATGAACAAGCGTCAAACTCTTTTTTCCATTCAAGCATCAGTTCCTTTAAAGTAAGAGTATCAATTTTCAGAAAAATATCCTCCTCATCATCCAGCATATTATAAATATATGTATAATCTTCAGATATATCTAATTTGCATACATTTCCGGCTATTTCAAGATGCTTTGAATTATTTAAAGAATCCTCCACATTGCCATATATCCAATCAAAAATACTATCAAATTATGCGTTGAATAATGCCGATAACAATCCGGTTTCTTCATTATCAAATGAAACGACCAGTTCAATATCATTACCTTGAATACGATACTCATATTTTGCTTTTACATAACTCATTTTTTATTCCTCCATTAATAAACAGGATATGCTGTTTGTATTTTTTAGTTGTATTATCAACCCACATTTTTATTTTCAATCCACTGCTTGACGTTCCCTTTCTGGTTTTATCAAAAATACAATGATTGATATGATTTACAACTGCCGACAGGCTGATTTGACAGTCACAACTGCTTCTGCGGATTGGAATTCGCTCTGTATGAGATTAGAAAATACAATGAATGTGGAACAAGTAGAGATACTACACGATTTACTGGACATACAAAGTGCTATCATGGCTGATGAAATGCGTTCTGCATACAAGGAAGGCTTCAAGGACGGAGCAAAGATGATGATTTAAGTTCAAATCTAATGTCTACTACTTAATTTCATAATAACACAAAGGGCAATGCTCTCCGACAGTGGAAAGTATTGCCCTTATTTTCTGAGATTTCATCGGTGAAAAATGTATATTTTTGTCCATAGGATAAACGCATCAATCTATTGTAACTCACCATTTTAGGTGTATATAACCATAAATAAATTCAGAAAAATTGAATAAAAAGTAAAGGTCGGTTATGTTTGTATAAGCTTATCCGACCTGTTTTTATTCAGAGAATATAAACTTGATTTTACTTGGAGGCAGATGACATCATAGCATTCACAATAGAGTCAGTGTTAAAACAGGTGAGTAGCGCAGAAAGATATTTCTCAATATTCCAGCCATACATTTTTCTCATGGAGCGAATGCTTGTGCCTTTTTTCATAAGAGGTCTGGTGAGTTTGCAAAGAGAAAGAACCATTTTGTTAATTAAGCTCAGATTATTGAAAGCAGTCTTATCAATTGTAGTGTTTTCATCTTCACCAAGGCTGTAATCAAGATGCCAGTGAAGATTGTTTTCAATGCTCCAA
>JAZUGG010000132.1:0-5276 GCA_045641105.1 Ruminococcus sp.
ATTATATACAATATATACAAATAGCAAAAATTCTGTTGACAAATATAGGCTGTTATGTTATAATAACAGCAGTAACAATCAATGTTACATAGCAATTATAAAATTTTAATGAAAGTGAGAAAAAGCAATGGGAATGTTAGACAATGTAAAAGAAAAAGCAAAGCAAGTAGCAAGCAACGCAGCCGGCAAGGTATCTAATGCAATTGATGAATACAACTCTGAAGAAAATGTTGCTGCAAGGGCAGAAAAAAAGGCTGCTAAACAGGCTGCAAAAGTAAGAAAACAAAACTACGTCGGATATGCTACAGGTTCTCATTTCCCGATTGGAACAAAAGTATTCCTTTGTGAAGATGACGAAAATGCAAAGATTTTAGAGCTTGAATCACCAAATGGAGAAATCTATGTTTTGACATCTGAGAAAGTTGCAAAGGCATATCCTCCTGTTTTAGGCGTTATTGATATACCTAAAGCTGGATTTTGGGATGTTGGATATAATTATGGGGAAACAATTGCAATTATACATGGTGCAAAATATCAGGTTGATTTAACAGACGGATTTTCCGTTATGCTGACGATCATTTTGGGAGAACCTATGTATAAGGTTGAAAGAGTTATTTACTGATAATGAATTCAAAATTGCAAATTTCACCTGTCAAAGACCACCTTAAAGTGAATTGTATTTGAAGAAACAATAAATAATATGCAAAGCGGTCAGCACTGAAACTGACCGCTTTTTGTACGTTTTTTGTTGACAAAGAATGTATAAGGTGATATAATAATCACATATTATTTTATAAATAAGGAGTTATAAACCATGAAGATAAAACGTATTACAGCGGCAATACTTTCATTATGCATTATCGGAGGCACTATGCCTTATCTTGCTGATATGGCATCAGATACGGGATTTACCGTAAGTGCGGATGTGACCAATTCTTATAATTTTGTTATTTGTGACGACCATGTTGAAGTTGCAAATGGATCAAGCATAGTAACAGGCAAGATAACTATTCCGGAAAAGTATCATGATCTGCCTGTTACAGTAATAAGAGACAATGCTTTTTTTGACTGTGACGAGCTTACCGAGGTCGAACTGCCTTCAACAATTGAAAAAATAGGCAAAAATGCATTTGCAGGATGTAAAAGTCTGAAAACAATTAATCTGGAAGAAGGACTGAAAACTATTGATAATTATGCATTTATTAACTGTGCATTGACTTCCGTAACAATACCTGACAGCGTTGAAACTATCGGTGTAAGTGCTTTTGGCGGCTGTTCGTTTCTTACAGATGTCACATTCGGAAAAAACGTTGTTTTACTTGGCAGTGAAGCATTCCATTTATGTGAATCACTTAAAAGCGTAAAGCTGAATGAAGGTCTGCGTACCATAGGAACAATGACTTTTTTCAGATGCGAAGGACTGTCGTCAATAGTTATTCCTGACAGTGTGAAAGAAATTGGAATTTATGCATTTGCTGACTGTGTCAGCCTTACTTCCGTAACACTCGGCAAGGGAATTTCAGCAATTCCTGAAGGAGCATTCGGAGACTGCGATGCACTTGAAACAATAGAAATACCGTCAAATATCAAATCAATTGAAAAAGATGCATTCTATAGCTGCTTTTTATTGAAAGAAATAGTTCTTCCTGAAAGTGTAACAAGTGTCGGTGAAAAGGCATTTGGCGGATGTTATACAATGAAATACGTAACTGTAAATAATCCTGAATGTGATATTGCAGACGGAGAAAATACCTTCTGTTTTTCGGATACTGCAACAGTCAGGGGATACAAGAACTCAACAGCAGAGAAATATGCCGAGAAGTACGGCTACAAGTTCGAGATTCTTGGAAATGAAACGTCAGGTACTACAACAGTAACAACATCAACGACTACAACAGCAAAGCCGACAACAACATCAACATCTGCAACAACAACAACTAAGACATCAGGTGCAGGCAAAGGCGATGTAAACGATGACGGAACTATCGATGCAAGAGATGCATCACTCATACTTGCATTCTATGCGTTCTCCTCAACTCAGGGAGGTCAGGGCTCAACACTTGAAACTTTCGTAGAATCATATAAATAAGCTAAAATTGTTTAAGGGCATCTCTAAAAACCCGTTTTTTCTCAGAGGGGGGGAGAGGTGCCCTTAAGTAAAAAATAAAGACGGTCAGCGTTAACGGCGGTACTTATATAGAAACTTTATGCTTATTATTGAGGGAAACCCTTTTGAAAAAGGGTTCTCCCTCAAACTCCCTTCCTAAAACTTTTGGGTGTAGCGTATCTGATATAGGACATTTGTCCTACATCAGATACGCCATAATACTGAAAGTCTTTGGAAAGGGGTTCGGGGAAGAACCTTTCCTCAGAAAGGTTTGCCCCGATAGAAAGTAAAAACTTCTATATAAGTACCGCCGTTAAAACTGCCGTCTTTTTTATTCAGAATAGCGTTCTTCAAGCCATTTTATCATGCTGTCGAAACCTTCCTGATTGCGTTCAAACTCCTGTTCGTGCTCGATTTCAGCTTTCATGGAGCAAAGTCTGCCGTGCCATGTCATACATTTCAGGGTATCGCCTGTGATGACCTTATAGGCAAAATCGCCCTTACTGCCTGAAAAATTGTTTCCGCTGTCGAAGTAGTAGAACTTGGGTATCTCGAAAATTTCCGATACGCTCGGCATATTTATGACCTCCCTTCAAAGAAGTCTGCGGCTTTGTCGAGACTTTCATATACAGCATGGGTATACGGCTCGGTCTCGCTGTCGGGCTGTGACAGGTCGGGTATCATGATTACCTTACAGCCTGCCGCAAATGCCGATTTCAAGCCGTTTGGGGAATCCTCGAATGCGGCGCACTCCTGCGGTGCAAGACCAAGCTCATGAGCCGCCGTGAGGTATATGTCAGGTTCTGGCTTGCCGTTTCTGACCATATCTCCGCATATTACGGCATCGAAATATTCAAGGGCGTGAATTTTGTTCAGGTACATTTCGGCACGGTCACGGGATGTTGCGGTTGCAACGGCAATTTTTATGCCATGTGCTTTCAGGTAGTCTAAAAGCTCGAAAAGTCCCTGTTTTACGTCAAATCCGTTTTTGTCTATGTAGTCGTTCATCAGGCGTATTCTTAGACTTCTGACATCATCGAAGGGGAACTCGTCACCGAAAATGCCTTTGAGCTTTGGAACGGAATATTTTCTTGAAAGACTGCGGATGCCGAGAACGTGTTCCACGGTCATTTCGTAGCCGTATTCAGCCGCTGCCTGTCTCCAGAAGCGGACGAGGAGCTTTTCGGTATCGAGCATCAGACCGTCCATATCGAAAATAGCGCCTTTAATAATAGTATTATCCATAAGAAATGTTTGTTCCTTTGTAAAAATATACAATTAAATAATTTGTATGGGCGACCAATGTTCGCCTCTACATGATTACCATATATTTATGCCAGCGAGCAATTGTAGGGGATGCCGCCTCGGCATCCCAATCATGTTATACGAAATAACAATTACGCTTTTGTATCAGCGAGCGAAAGCAGACTGACAACCTTGTACAGAGTAAGGCGTAAGCCGTCCCCGTGGTTCACCAGTTTATCATCCAGTTGTACATACCTTCGTATTGGAGGGCGGAGCTGTTCCATGAGAAATCAGCCTCCATGCCACGCTTTATCATTTTATCCCACTGGTCACGGTAATTGAAGAAAACGTGCTTTGAGTAGTTGATAACGCCGAGCATCTCGTCGCCGTTGAAGTTAGCGAACGAGAAGCCTGTACCTGTGCCGTCGAACTCGTTGTACGGCTGAACGGTATCTTTAAGACCGCCTGTTTCACGTACTATCGGGATAGTACCATAGCGGAGCGAAATAAGCTGAGTAAGTCCGCACGGCTCGAAAAGCGAAGGCATCAGCATTGCATCAGCCGCCGCATAGAGTTTATGTGCAAGTTCATCGGAATACAGGATATTAGCCGAAACTCGTTCAGGATATTTCCACTGATAGTGCTTGAACATATTTTCATAGCGTGGCTCACCTGTGCCGATAATGACGAACTGAGTGTTCTCGTCGCAGATGCCTGACATAGCATAGTTGATGAGGTCAAGACCTTTCTGCTCGGTAAGACGTGAGATAATGGCTATCATGAACTTGCTGTCATCAACGGGCAGACCGAGCTGTTCCTGTAGTTTGCGCTTGTTTTCAGCCTTTTTAGCCTTGAAATTCGAGGTATTGTATTCTGCAAAAATTTTGCGGTCATGTTCGGGATTGAATACATTATAGTCGATGCCGTTCACGATTCCACGCAGAGAAGCCGAACGTGCCCTGAGCAGACCGTCAAGCTGTTCGCCGAAGAATTCATATTTTATCTCATTGGAATAGGTCTCGGAAACGGTAGTGATATAGTCCGCATAGACAAGACCGCCTTTGAGCATATTGGCATTTTTGTGGAATTCAAGCTTGTCGGATGTGAACATATAATCCGGCAGAGCAGTATTGTATCTGAAAGTATCGATATCCCATACGCCCTGAAATTTCAGGTTATGAATGGTCATGATAGTTTTCGTGGTGCTGTAGAACGGATTGGTAGCGAAGGCAGTATGCAGGAAAACAGGTATCATGGAAGCCTGCCAGTCGTGACAGTGGATAATATCGGGGCGGAAACCTACAACGGGCATAATGGCGAGAACAGCCTTGCAGAAGAAAGTGAATCTTTCGATATCCCATCTGAGGTCAGGGGAGTACGGGCTGTCGCATTTGAAGTAGTATTCGTTGTCGATGAAGTAGAATTTAATGCCGTTGTATTCATATTCCATGATGCCGACATGGACTTTTTCAGTCCTCATGCCGTAGTCCATATAGAAGTGGGTGACATACTTGAAATCGTTTCTGTATCTTTCGGGGATACAGGTATAATATGGCATAACGACTCTTACATCGAACTGATCTTTGTTGAGGTATTGTGGAAGTGCGCCGCAAACGTCGGCGAGACCGCCTGTCTTGATAAAAGGCACACACTCTGATGCTGCGAATAAAATATTGTTCATAACAACAACTCCTTCTGTATATTTTTTGCTGCATAATATACAACTATACATATTATATTATACACTATTTTTATATGTTAGTCAAGATATTTTTGTAATTAATCCATGGCAACAGCATTTACTTTTATAGATTAAAGCTTTTTCGTCGGTCAAGCCGAGGTATATGACTGCGGACAGTCCGTAAACCGTTGCTTCGCTCGGTTTACTGCTTCTTAGGGGGACTCTGTCCCCCTCGTACACCCC
>JAZUGG010000133.1:0-21859 GCA_045641105.1 Ruminococcus sp.
CAGCAGATGCTGTGCATAGCTGCTTTTTCTCAGAAGGGGTTTTTAGAGGTGCCCTATATAAGTACTGCCGTTACAAGGTCATCTTTTTCTTTTAAATTTTGGCATCAGTCTTTTTTGGTAGAAGAAATAGATCGCATCAAGGTTGATGTCATACAATATGAACACTATATTCACAAGTACAAGCATTATGACTGCGCCGTATCTGCCTAAGTCATCAAATTCGTCAAGCATCTGGTCAAGTCCGAAAATAAATACAGTTGTATAGAAATATGCAAGAGTACACGCATTGAAAACCAATAGCTTTACAATACGCCTCAATACTGCAATTTTGATTTTTTTGATATACATACGCAGAATTGGATAATGTCCGAAAAGCATTATAAATACCAAAGCAACTTCCTTATCGAATGTGATGAACATGGAAAGTATACTGACGGAAAGATAAGTCAGGAAAGCCCAGCCTGTATTTACCTCAACTGTAATTATCATCATCAGCACGCCTGCTATCATCGGCAGAAGCAGATAAAGCGCAGGAAGTATGCCGGCGAGAAACATAGTCACAAGACACAATGCGGATACTATTCCGCCCAATGCTACTTTGTAGCTTATATCTTTCATTTTCTGCTTCTGTCACCTTCCTTGTCAGCAAGTTTTCCGTGCTGTATGTTATAAACAACAGCAGCAAGCAGTTTGTGCGGAACAAAACGTGAACCAATGATCCCTGCATTCACCATAAGTCCCGGAACTGCAAAAAATTTGCCTGCAAAAGCTCTTTTCAGCGCACATTCAGCGGCATAGTCAGCACTTACCGGCTTTACGCTGAATCGTACTCCTGCACGGTTATTGAAATTGGTATCGACAGGGCCCGGACAAAGTACGGTAACAGAAACATTTGACTTGTCTCTGCGAAGTTCCTCATTTATGGCAAGAGACAGTTTAAGAACATAATTCTTTGAAGCATAGTATGATGACATAAGCGGCCCGCTCATAAATCCTGCCGCAGATGCAACATTCAGTATTATTCCGTGGTCTTTCTTTTTAAAATCACGCAGAAACAGTTTTGTGAGGATATGCAGAGCCGTAATATCAACATTTATCATGTTGAGTTCGTCCTCAAGGTCAGTTTCATCAAATTTACCGAAAAGACCATATCCTGCATTGTTAACAAGCATTTCGATATTCTTGTCACGGCAGAATTCATATACCTTGAATACGTCCTCTTTTTTTGCAAGGTCAGCGGAGATAATTTCGGTACTGTTTCCGAACTTTTTCTGCATTTTTCTTAAGATGTCCTCATTTCTTCCCGTAAGAACAAGTTCCCAGCCTCTTTTATGAAGCTTCTTTGCCATGCTCATTCCTATTCCTGATGTTGCTCCTGTAATTAGTGCTTTCATAATTTACCTCTTATTTTGAAATATTTGTGAATAGCTTTTCATTGCCGATATTCTCAATTCCGAAAAGTACCATCACCTGTTCATATTCGCTCAGATCAACATATTGTCCGAGACTTTTGTCCATATATTCCGGCGAAACAACTGTTATCACGCTGTAATGCTGCAATAGGAACGGAATGAAGCAGTCTGCGTAGCTGTCTTTTATGACAAGCAGTTTTTTCATATTGCCCACTGATGATTCAATTTCAATAACAGGCGCATTGCTTCCGAGATACATATCATATTGATACGCAGAATCCAGCTTATCCATGTTATACATTTCAATTTTCTTTGAATTGCCGTTATTATAATAAGCAGTACATGATAAAGCTTTTGCGCCGTCATGATATTCATAGATATCAAGCAGGTCTGTATCAGAATCCGGATACATGGTCTTTTCATAAAGATTTCCTCTGAACTCGTCAGTTACATGACGTATTGTATATTTGTCATACGGAGCAGGCAGAAATCCAAGCTTCTGTATAACAGTTCTGTATACACAGTATGCCCCATAACTTGTCCATTTAGTATCAGTGCGGAAATAAATGTAATTGTCATTCAGCATTTTCAGAATATTGTATGCATCAATTTTTCTGATATCACCTGAAAGCATTTCATACAGCTGGCTTATCTGCTGACTTTCAGGATATTCAAGAAGATATGGAGGCAGATTTTCACCATAAACGCCTGATGATGTAGGTATTGCCGCAAGGTATACGGTTCCGTCATATGACTTTGTAAATTCGTTGAGTTGTTCCGCTGCATCAAGCTGGATTTCTCTGTCTGACATTTCAGCATCAAGAAAACGTTCATCATCAATATACACGCCGTTGACAAGCTTTTCTCCAAGCGTGCTGCGTATCTTTGAATCCATTGCCATCATTTCACTGCGTAGTCCTGAATGCTGTGCAAAATATTCCTCAATGTCATTGATAAAGCTTCCGTCATATATCGACGACAAAGTGATTTTCGGGAATTCTTCGGATGAAGTGCTTTTGCAGAAAAACATAAGCAGAATAAGTATACCCATAAAAAACAGCACTGTTACAGCTGTTACCTTTTTGATAAGCTTGTTCATTCTATCCCTCCTCAGAATCCGAACTGCATCATTTCAGAACTGCCATCGGCTGACATAAGTACCGTGCATACTGCAATCAGTCCGAGTGTCACTATTGGTGTAAGTATCAATATGGCTCTTTCTGTATATTTGTTCTTTTTTGCTTTTTTCATCAGACGGCTGAAAATTTTTGTCGAGGCAAAAACTGACAGAACTATTATCAGACAGTATTCTTTCAGCAAATAAACCGAAAGAGAATCCGCAATTTTATATTTTCCGAATAATACAGGAATATAGCCGAATGCATCTGCAAGATTTTTAGTTGAAAGAAAAATTGTCCATATCAATGCAGCGACCAAAGTATATGCACTGCCTGTTACGTTCAAAGTATTTATATTGGCAAAGCGGCTTTCAATAAGTATGACCGTGCCGATAAAAAATCCGGCGGCAAAACCGTTGAGCGAGAATGTATACCAGAAGCCTGTCATTCCGGATATAAGAACAAATACAGTCATTTTAAGCCATTTCTTTTTGCAGACAAAAGTTATTGGCTTTTCGGCATATTTTCTGAACCAGAAGTTCACCTGCGTCAGCCAACGTCCTCTGAAATAGCTTATTTTTCTGCTGAACAGCGGATAATTGAAGCTTTTCGGAAAATGATATCCGAAACATTCTGCAATTCCGTTTCCCATGTCAGCAAATCCTGACATATTGAAATAAAGACACAGCAGATAGGCAATAATGCCAAGAACAGCCGTAAGCGAAGCAGTGCCTGAGGAATTTGTCATGTTTGCTGCAGAATACAGCATATATAACGTATCAGCAACTATTACTTTTTTTGCAAGACCTTTTGCAAAAATTCCAATTCCTTTTCCAATGGAAGTCAATCCAGTGTTTCTTTTGTCCAATACTCTGCTGAATGTGCTGTATCTGAGAAGCGGCCCCATAATAAGCCGTGGGAAGAACATGATATACAGAGAAAAACGCACAAAATCACGTTCTGCCTTCTGTTTGCCGCTGTATACATCAATAAGCGTTCCAATTGCTGAAAGCGTGAAGAATGAGATGCCTATTGGGAAAAAGGCATCAGGGGCATGGATCATATCACCATACCATTTCATATAAGGCGCTCTGAATGTGAATATCGCAGTAACATCAAGAATTATCATTGAAGCAAGCGGAACTTCTGCTATCGATTCCTTTTCCTTCAGAAATTCGGTTATTCTGCACATACTGTAATTGAGAAAAATATAAACTGCCATGAATACCAGAAAGTACAGGCTTGATAATCCGCAATATACTGCGCTTAATCCGAAAAGTACCTTTTCGCTGTACTTTTTTGGAACTGCGTAAAATATCAGCAGCGACAGCGGAAAAAATCCGTATATGAACAGCAGACTGCTATATATCATTGTTTTCCTCCATTAACCTGCCTACCATTTCCTCAAGTCCTTTGCTGTCAGTCATTGTCCGCAGTACCTCAATGAGAGCAGATGCCGAAAGAAGTTTCGGAAGTCCGAGACTTGCCTGTAATTTTTCTCTTAGTTCACGGCTGTTCTGACCGCCGCTGAGACCAAGTTCATAAAGGGTAAGCTTTGATATATCAGAACATTCCGTTCGTTCAGAGGCTGTTATCCCTGCCTTTTCAAATGCGGCAGCAAGAGTTTTTACGTCAATTCCCTCAACACCCAGCTTACCTTCGGCAGATGGCTTCACCTTGCGTTTTTCCTTGCCGAAAACATCGGGGATATAGACATTTTTCACGCTTCCGTTTCCGACTGCACCTTTGATATAGCCACGTATTTTCCTGCCTGCACTGTCGGAGTCAGTCAGAATGATTATGCCTGTTTTCTTTGCATAATAGCGTATAAGCTCCAATTTTTCGGCATCATTGAAAATACCGAAACCGTTCGTCACGATTATGACCGCATCAACAACAGATGACAGCTTTATTTTATCGTATTTTCCCTCAACTATTATCGCTTCATCTATCTTTATCATTGATACCTCCGCTTACTGCCTGTCATCAGCATCTTTGCTACCATTTGTTCAAGAACGACTTTTTCATCTCCGCCTGTGGAGTTAAGCCTTATGTTCGTATCCCTTAGTATGGAGATGCATTTTCTCAGCATTTCAAGGCTGATTTTTGTACCGTTTCTGTACAGCTTATCAATGGCAAAGCCTCGGCTGTAATAGGCGAAATCCTGTTTTACGGCATCGGCTGATTTTCCGTTTCTTCTGGCGCACTGTATCCTGTATATATCAAGGAATGACGACATTATCGCATTAAGCACAACGCCTCTGTTATCCTTGTCAGCCATGAGTTCATCAAGTGCTTCAAATGCCGCCTTTTCGTTGAATGCAATAACTGCATCTGCAAGATTATACGGTGTGACACCGCTTTCATAGTGTACCATATCACGTACAAGTTCTGAGGTTATCTCCCTGCCGCCTGAATATGAACACAGTTTATCGATCTCATTCTTTATGCAGAGTGTGTCACAATGGCATATTTCAGCTATTTCCTGAGCTGTACGGACTGAGATAAAGCCTCCCCTCGCTGAAACAGATGCGGCAATGTCCTTGGCAAGTTCCTGCGCATTCTTTACTCCGCATTCAACTGCAAGACCATGTTTTGCGGCAAAATCAGCAAGTTTCTTATTCTTATCCTTAATGACGTTGGATTTGGTCTTATAGTCATACCTGATATCTACTTCAAAGCCTGTGACATTGAAAATAATTATCGTCTGAGGCGGAATTTCCTTTATTGCTTCAAGCAGTTTTTTTGTTATGTCATCCGCTTTCAGACCTGCCATATTTTCACGGGGGCGCTCGCAGTTGTAGTCATTTACAAGGATACAGTTGTAGTCTGCCATCATCGGCATCATCTGAACAGTATCATAAAGCTCCGAAAAATCGAGATATCTGCCCTCATACCGTGTAAGTGCAAAGTCCTCGTTATCGCCTATGGCAGTTTTTATTATCAGCTTTGTCAGCTTATCAACTTCGGGAACATTCTGCCCGAAAATATAATAGATATTATCAAACTCACCTTTTTTGAGTTTTGCTTTCAGACCTTTAGCATCAGTCTGCGGCATTACAGTTCCCTCCTGTACTGACTGTCACCTGACAGTATTATTTCAAAATTATTTCTGTCACAAAGGTACTCCGTACCTTCGTATTTCCCGTTTTTCGGCATACCTCCGTAGCATACGGCAATGCCCGATGAAACAGGTTCATCACCTGACGGAAAAAACATTACTTTTTTATCACCGAATTCTATTGTCAGTATTTTATCGGCATAATCTATCAGATAATCATTGCGTTTTATTTCAAAGCCGCTGTCATCGAAATATCCGTCAATTTCAGCCCATGAAATTTCTGTGTCACCTAATGCAAGACATTCTTTGATATCAATAAATTCCAGTTCATCCGCATATGAGACATACTGTGTCTGCGGAGATTCTGCAAGTACAAGCGTATCAGCTTTATCTATGCCGTTCACTGTCAGATAGCGTGAAATATATTCAGCATTATGATGACTGCCCGTAAGGTCAATTATATCCGTATTACCATTGTACATGACTGCGACTGCCGCATCTGCACCCCTGCCGAGAACTGCAACAGTAAACTCACTGCTGCGTTTTCTGCTGTAATATACCGACATTCCGCCGTATAAAGCAATGGAAAAAGTTATGGCATAAGCCGTGAATTTCCGGCTGTGAGAAATGACATAAACTGAAACACAGGCAAATCCGAGGAATATCAGAAATTCTGCCGCAGTATCCGAACCGTGCGAAATGTGGAAAAAACTGATTTTGGCAAGTTTATTGCTTACAAGAATTATGACCTTGATAAACACTTCTGCAATATTCAGCACAGGCAGAAATCCGCCTGTAAGCATGAATATCAGACCGAATATCATAGCCGCTGTGCATACAGGAACAAGCAGAACATTAGTGATCGGAGAGATAACTGATGTCTCATCAAAAAACAGCATACTTACAGGAAAAACCGCAATAGCCGTGCAAAGTCCTGCAAGAATATCACGTTTCAGAATATATGAGAGCTTGTCTGACTTATCCTTGTCTGCCATAAGCGGCGCAAAAACAGCAACTCCGAATGTTCCTGCAGCGGAAAGCAGAAAACCTTCGTCAAAAATGCAGTACGGATTTATCAGACATATCAGAAGTACTGCACCCGAAAGTGAATTCAGCGAATCATTCTGCCGTCTGAACAATCCTGCGGCATAGAAAAAGTTCATCATGACAGCCGCTCTTATTGCCGAAACAGGCGAATTTGCCATGAGTACAAAGCCGGCAAGAACAATATCCATGACTACAAACGATATCCTGCGGCCAATTTTCAGCCCATTCAGCACAGTCATGAGAAGTGCGGCGATTATCGAAACATGAAGTCCCGAAACAGCAAGAATATGTCCTATTCCGCTTCGGTAAAGTGACGTTTTTATACTGTCATCAAGTCCACGCTTTTCACCAAATATCATTCCTGCAAGAAATGCTCCCACATCAGGTTCTGTCTCAGCCATAAACCTGAATGTCATATCCTCACGAAAATCAGCCATGAAATTTTTCAGTCTGCGTGAATTTCTGCGTGTTACTGAAATACCCTCCGTATTTTCAGCCGACAGAAATACTCCGTCAGACTTGTAATATTGTTCGCTGTCAAAAAGATAATCCCTTGTCAGGCGGCTGAATGCACAGTTTTCAAAGCTGATAGTATCACCGTATTCAGCACCTGTATCAGCACCATAATACGTCAGTTTCACGCTTGTTTTACCGTCAGCCACGCCTTTGAGCGTATATCCTGCCATATCGCCGTCATAATGAGCAACATCCGTCACTTCGCCTTCAAAGCTTCCTGACTGTCCGTCAAGAGCAATTGCAGGTTTGTATTTCAGCGATGTGTAAAGCGTTTCTGCACCGATACCAAAAGAAAAAAGCACAACAATAAGCAGAATATCAGATATTTTCCATTTGGCTGTTATTCCGTGGATAAGAACGGCAGTTCCTATAACAGTCAGTATTATCAGGCATCTTGCATCATGAAAAAATGAAGCGAAAAACAATCCCGACATATATGAAACTGCCGCTCCGATCATTTTTCGCTTCATGAAAATATAGCTTCTTAGTTGAAGAAAAGCGGAAGTTTTTCAAGGAAAATTATGTCATCTCTGTCTGCGGCATCGCCCTCAGCAAGAACGGCAGCCTCTCCGACAACCTCTCCTCCGACAGCCTCAGTCAGCTTTTCAAGTGCCTTTATAGACTCACCTGTGCTGATAACATCATCAACAAGCAGAACTTTTTTGCCTTTGAGCAGTTCAGCCTTTTCCTGTGAGATATAAAGCTTCTGAACGGCTTCCGTTGTTATGGACTTGACTGTTACTTCAACAGGTGCAGTCATGTAAAGCTTTACTGATTTTCTTGCAACAACATATGTCTTGCCGCTCTGTCTTGCCATTTCGTAAGCAAGCGGGATTCCCTTTGACTCGGCTGTGAGTATCACGTCAAAATCAGGGCATTTTTTGAGAAGTTCTTCTGATGCGGCTACAGTAAGTTCTACATCTGAAAACATTACAAATGCACCGATGCTCATTTTCTCGTTGAGAGGACAGAGCGGAAGCTGTCTTTCAAGACCTGCAATGGTCATTTTATAGAATTTATCCATTACTGTGACCTCCTTATTCGGTTTTGCCAAGTGACTCAGGTCCCCAGCCCATTTTTACGCCTGCAAGAAGGTGGAAATGGAGATGCTTTACAGTCTGTCCTGCATCGTCGCCGCAGTTATTGATTATGCGGTAGCTTTCATAGCCTTCAGCCTTTGCGATTTTTGCTGCGGCTTCAAAAACCTTTGCGACAAGTTCGGAATTTTCTTCATTGATTTCATTTGCGCTTGCAATGTGTACCTTCGGGATTATAAGAATGTGGCATGGTGCGATAGGGGCAATGTCCCTGAATGCGTAAACATATTCGTCCTCATAAACCTTTGTGCTTGGAATTTCTCCTGCGATTATTTTGCAAAAAATACAGTCCATAGTAATTCTCCTTTTCAATAATATATCGTCGGTCTGCGCCGTGAAATACGACAGCAGACCGTCGTTAATGCATTATTTGATTATTTCAGCGGCAGCCTTTTCAAACTGTGCGAGCGCTTCATCTATCTTAGTGATATCGCCTGCGCCTGCCATAGCGCCGTCAGGCTTTCCGCCGCCCTTGCCGCCTGTGAGAGCTGCGATTTCCTTTACTATCTTACCAGCGTTTCCGCCCTTTGCAACAGCTTCCTTTGTACATACGCAGTAGAATGTACCCTTTTCGCCCATTGTACCTGCAAAGAGTGCTATAATTGCTTCATTTCTGTCCTTTACGCTGTCACCAAGTTTTCTGAGTGCATCAGGAGCAGTATCATCAAGTCTTGAAGATACAAGCTTAACGCCGTTTACTTCCTTTGCATTCTCAAACAGAGCGGCAGTCTTTGCATTTGCTATCTGCTGTGTGAGACTTTCAAGCTTCTTGTCCTTTTCCTTTGATTCAGCGAATACAGCCGCACATTTTTCAGGAAGTTCTGTTACATTTGCAAGCTTGAGAGCCTTTGCCGATTTAGCAATAGTGCTCTTGAAGTCGTTGAGAAGTTCAATAACGCCGAGACCTGTAACAGCTTCAATACGTCTTACGCCTGCGGCAACGGAGCTTTCAGAAACTATCTTGAAAAGACCTATCTGTGCAGTATTTGAGATATGTGTACCGCCGCAGAATTCAACAGAATTGTGTGCTGTTACAACTCTTACTGTATTGCCGTACTTTTCACCGAAAAGTGCCATAGCGCCAAGCTTTCTTGCCTCCTCGATAGGCATTTCCTTCATTGTTACAGGAAGTGCTTCCATTATCTCAGCATTTACTATCTCCTCTACCTTTGCAATTTCTTCTTCTGTCATTGCGCTGAAGTGATTGAAGTCGAAACGGCAGGCTTTTTCATTTACGAGCTGACCAGCCTGATGAACGTGATCGCCAAGTACCTGACGGAGTGCATACTGAAGGAGGTGGGCAGTTGTATGATTTCTCATAATTGCCTTTCTGCGGTTCTTTTCGATCTGTGCAAGAACCTTGTCACCCTTCTTGATCGTACCCTGTTCAATGGATGAGATGTGGAGGAAGTGTCCCTCTGACTTGATAGTATCAGCTACAGCCGCAATATTTGCACCTGAAAGAAGTACGCCTGTATCGCCTACCTGTCCGCCGCTTTCAGCATAGAAAGGAGTAACATCAAGTACGATAACAACATCTTCACCCTCTGATGCAGATTCAACTTCTGTGCCGTCCTTGTAGATTGCAAGAATCTCAGCATCTTCTGCTTCAAATGCATTATAGCCAGTGAAAACTGTTGCAGGAGCATCTATTTTGATGCTGTTGTCTGCCCATGATGAACCTGCCTTTGCAAGATGGTCAGCCTTTGCTCTTGCTCTCTGTTCCTTGGCAAGTTCGGTGAAACGGTCTCTGTCTACTGTAATTCCCATTTCCTCGCACATTTCGATAGTAAGGTCGATCGGGAAGCCGTATGTATCGGAAAGTTTGAATGCATCATCGCCTGAAAGAACATTTTTGCCCTCTGCTTTAAGTAAATCGGTAAAGCCTGTGAGGAGTTCGGTACCCTTGTCAATAGTCTTTGCAAAAGCTTCTTCCTCAACGCTGATTATTTTCTTGATATAATCACGCTTTTCAGCAAGTTCAGGGTAAGCTGATGCATTCTCGTTGATTACTGTATCACAGACTTCGCAAAGAAATGGTCTTGTGATGCCTAAAAGTCTGCCGTGACGTGCTGCACGTCTGAGAAGTCGTCTGAGAACATAGCCTCTGCCCTCGTTTGAAGGCATGATTCCGTCGCCTACCATGAATGTCGTGCTTCTGATATGGTCAGTGATAACACGGAGTGAAACGTCTTTCTTAGCATCTTTCTTGTACTCAACGCCTGCGATTGAAGTGATATGCTTCATGATGTTCTGTACTGTATCAACTTCAAAGATGTTGTCAACACTCTGCATTACACAGGCAAGTCTTTCAAGTCCCATGCCTGTATCGATGTTTTTGCTTGCCATTTCTTCGTAATGACCGTTTCCGTCACTGTCGAACTGACTGAAAACGAGGTTCCATATCTCAATGATGTTATCCTTGTCACCCTCTGCTTCAAAGCCTGCACGGTCAAGCTTTCTGCCGCCGCCTACACGGTCAAAGTGTATCTCTGAGCACGGACCGCACGGACCTGAACCATGTTCCCAGAAGTTATCCTTTTTGCCAAGACGAATAATTCTGTCATGCGGGATACCGATATGATTTTCCCATATCTGTTCAGCTTCGTCATCACTTTCAAAAATCGTTATCCAGAGACGATCTGCCGGAATCTCAACGATTTTTGTGAGAAATTCCCATGCCCACTCGATAGCCTGTGTCTTGAAGTAGTCACCGAATGAGAAGTTGCCGAGCATTTCAAAATATGTGCCGTGACGTGCTGTCTTGCCGACACTTTCGATGTCAGGAGTTCTGATGCACTTCTGGCAGGTTGTTACTCTCACATTCGGAGGAGTTGCCTGACCAAGAAAGAATTTTTTCAAAGGTGCCATACCTGAATTGATAAGAAGGAGGCTCTTGTCTCCCTGAGGAACAAGTGAAGCACTTGCCATTCTTGTGTGATTTTTGCTTTCAAAGAAAGAAAGGTACTTCTCACGAAGATCATTAAGACCTGTCCACTGCATAAATATATCTCCTTTAAATAAAAAATTATACAAGGCAATAAATACAAAAAGCCCCGCCGCCAAAATGGGACGAAGGCTCTCGTGGTACCACCCAAATTCAAAAGAACAACGGTTCTTTCCTCAATATCTTTAACGCAGAAATACGCTGTGATTTCTCACAGCAGCTCAGGGGCAGCACCTGCTTCGGAACATGAAAGCTTTCACCAGCCGCTTTCTCTCTGTAATGCCGTCAGACAGTCAATCCCGTCATCGCCGTCTTTTACATTATAATACATTTGCAGGAAAAAGTCAAGAAAATCCGCACAAAGATTTTTGCGCTTGACTTTAAAAAAACTTTGTCGTATAATTATATATATTTATATTATAGGAAGGGATTATATTATGGCATCAACACATCTTAATATACTAAATAAAAAAGTTATTGCATTAACAATTATAGCTATAACAGTAATTTCATCAATTGTTGGAATTAATATTTCTAAAAAGCAAAAAAGAACAGTTGACTTGGATAAACTGAAAGGATAACACATATGATCACAGCTATTAAAAAAATTGTCAATGAAATTACGGGAAGAACAGTCTATATGGAAATGTTCGGCAGCAATAAGGTCACTTATCGTGTCACCGCAGGACAAATTGATTTCTATGGTGAAAAAATTAATACATACGGCATAGAAGCTATTGACCGCAAAACAGGGGAGAGTGAGAATATTCCAGACTTTTCATGGAAAATTGAAGATGCGGTTGCTTTTGCAGAAATGCTTATAAATGCAAAAACAAAGCCAAAACAATTGTATACAAAAGCTCTTGGTTTCCTTAAATCATCTATCAATACCTGATCATATTTTTTTCACTCAGCTATAGACAAATACTTTTTTCTGTGCTATAATAATAATATAAAAATATCTGCAAAGAAAGGAAATAATAATTATGGCAGAGCTTAAATACGAAATCACAGAAGAAGTAGGCGTTCTTTCAGAAAATGCTAAAGGCTGGAGAAAGGAACTTAACATGGTAAGCTGGAATGACCACGAACCAAAGTATGATATTCGTGAATGGGCACCGGATCATTCAAGAATGGGCAAGGGTGTTACTCTTACAGCAGACGAACTTGCAGAGCTTAAAAACCTTCTCGCAGGCATTGACCTTGATTCTTTTGAAGAATAAAACATAAATCAAAGCGGTTCATAACGACGATACTCATATAGAAGTTTTTACTATTTATCGGGGAAAAAACTTTTTCAAAAGGGTTTTCCTCAATAATAAGCATAAAGTTTCTATATGAGTACTGCCGTTATGAGCCGCTTTTTATTTGTGCTGAATTTTCTTGACCATTTATTTTTATTGTGATATAATATAGTGTATTAAAGAATTGTTAGGAGAGAGTCAGATGCCCGGTTACAGTATTCATTCAGCCTGCGGAATAAAGGCTTTGCAGCTTGCAGAAAAATATGCTTCGGAGAAATGTCCTGATATACCTCTGCCGCTGTTCAGCAATGACAGCAGAAAAAAATTTATGACAGGAACAATTCTTCCTGATGCGGCAAAACTTGCATTGTGCAAAGATGTGAATGTCATAAACCGCAGGGCACATTATGCACCTGACAAATACTCATATTTCAAAACACCTGATATGGAACTGTTTGTAAAAAAACACCGTATATCCCCCGATGAACCGCTGAATACAGGCTACGCACTGCATCTTTATCTTGATATCCAGTATGAAAAATACATAAAGGGAATTGCGACTTTTACTGCCGGAACAGTGTCGGAAGCTCCTCATTTTGAGCAGAGACAGCCTGATAAAACAATAAAGACGATAAGCTGTGCCGATTTTTGGCATGATATATATGAGGATTATACAAAACTCAACCCGTATTACAAAGAAAAATACGGCTTTGAAATAAGTGATTTTCTTGCTGTTGATGAATTTACCGATGCCGAAAGCACTGAGCAGATCTCGTGGTACAGAAGGCTTTATGATGAGGTTTCTGATATGTTTGGCAAAGCTGATGAAGACATTGCTGACGGCAGAGCAGATATTCTGAGGGACAGCACAGTGACACTGAAAAGCAATGAGATCGATGCACTTATTTCCAAATCAGTTAATGATTTCCTTAAAAAGTATCTGTATCCTGTTCTTGACGAAATGCAGTACAAACTTTCGCATACGGAAAATGTCCATGAAGCAGATGTTCATGTTACAGAAAATGTTCCGAAGCAAAAAGGACGATGGCAAGCTGAACAGTTAAAACTTGACTATTACATACGTCATTGGGGTTATCTCGTTGAAAACGGCTGTGTTGATAAAGTTGACGAGGATTTTTTTGACGGAGTGATACAGGAAATACGTGATGTGTCACGAAGCGCCAATACTCACAGAAAGAAGCACAGCTGGTATACGGCACTGACAACTTATACTCTGCCTGTTATGATAACTCTTGCATCGGCGGTATTTACAGCTTTTTCAAGCAGAAATTCGTCATCAGCAATATGTCTGATATTCGGTATTATTTCCACCACGCTGTCAGCACTTCTGACTGCAGTCACAAATCTTTCGGAAGTGCTTGCACACAGGGAAACATGGCTTAGACAGCGGCTTTACTATTCAGTGCTTATGGAGGAAACTGAGTCATTCTGTGAAAGGATTGCTGAATACACCGAACTTGATGATTCACTTGCAGTAAGAAGATATATGGATAATATCCGCCGTCTGAGAAAAAAAGATTACAGCAATTTCTTTACAAATATGGGATGTACTAATTTTGAAGAAGAATGATGGTGATGGATATGAAAGTGAAATGTGCATACTGCGGCAGTTTAATAAGCTCCGCAATGACAAAATGCCCTAATTGCGGAGCACAGAACGATTCGGCTGCAAGAACTGCGGCAGACCAGCCTCATACTATAGAGGAATTAAAGGAATGGTACAGATCAAAGGGACTGCCTTCATATGAGATCACAAGATTTTTTATCGGTGAAAACTATAAAGGCGAAAGAGCTTTTGGTATTTACTATGATGAAAACAACGGAAATACTGTTGTATATAAAAACACCTCATCCGGACAGAGGTGCATCCATTATGAGGGGAAAGACGAAGAATATGCTGTAAATGAGCTTTTTCAGCGCTTAAAAGCAGAAATATTACAGCAGAAGATGCTTAATGCAAAAAAGATGAGGTGAGAATGAAGTGAAGATCAAATGCAGCTGCTGCGGAAATTATTATGATGATTCCAAACAGGTATGTCCTGACTGCGGCGGAGAAAATCCCATGTATGTCAAAAAGAAGTCCAACGGTGCACCGCAGACTATTATTGAACTGAAAAAATGGTATTCCGATCATCATCTTCCGCCGCCCGGAGTTACAAGATTTTTTATCGGCTTAAACTATAACAAACCAAAGGCAATCGGAATTTACAAGGATAAATCCACAGGTAATTTCATTGTATACAAGAACAAATCATCAGGCGAAAGAGCAATAAGGTATGAGGGGACTGATGAGGCATATGCTGTAAATGAAGTCTATACAAAACTTAAAGAACAGATAATAGAACAGAAAAGCAGCAGTAAAGTGAGGATTCCTGTCCGTGAGGTGATAGGCGATGCAGTTTTGTCAGTCGGCAGTTCATTAAGCACTTCGGCAATTGGCAGTATCATAGGTGAAATGCTTATTTATATTATTATTATGCCTGTTCTTACATTTCTTATTATCTTGATAGTAGGTATAGGTACCATTATCTTTGGCAAAGAGCCAAAGGACGGATATTATAAATATGACAATGCATATTATTATTACAACTATAAATCTTATGATGAAGAAGGATATAACTGGTACAAATATCTTGATGATGAAAAGAAATGGTCCGAGCCTATAGATATTGGTGTTCTGCCGAAGGAAATGCATACTAAAAAGCTTTCAAAGCAGTATTTCCTTAGTTCAGGATGGAAAGATTCATATCAGTGCGATAATTTTGAAAATTCGGTTTATCAGAAAGATATTAATACAGGATTCTGGGTAAATGAAGGCTACTATAAGTCTGATGACAGCTTTTTCTATCATTTTTATGGAAAATACAATACCGGCTGGTATTCATTTGATGATGACTGGAAAACAGTAAATTTTGAAGTGCTTCCGGAAAAACTGCGTCATTCTTCTGAAGCAAAGGAACTGTTCGTTTCCGAAAAATTTACAGATGAACTGAATGTAACAGATTTCAGCAGCACTGTATTTTTTAAGGACAAGGCAATTGACAATGCTGTTGAGAGAGGCTATTATCACTATGATGACAGCTATTACTATCATCTTTACGGAGACAGTTCCACAGGCTGGTATTATTATTCACCTGATGAGGATTGGGAGGCTGTTGCCGCATCCAAACTTCCTGATGATCTTCAGCACGCTTCAAAAACAGCTGATTTCTATTATATTCCGACATGGAACACAGAGACACAGATTACAGACTTTGAAGATACAGGATTCTATTCAAGTTATTTTGAGGAAGAAAATAAGAGTGCACAAGGTGAAAAACGCAGCTATTACAATGATTATGACGACGATTATGATGATGACTATGATTATGACTGGGACAGCGGAGATTCATGGGACAGCGATTCATATGACTGGGATTCAGACTGGTAAAAAAACACCTCACAGTTTAACAGCGGTACTCATATAGAAATTTTATGCTTATTATTGAGGGAAACCCTTTTGAAAAAGGGTTTTCCCCGATAAGTAGTAAAAATTTCTGTATAAGTATCGTCATTAAACTGTGAGGTGTTTTTATTATTATTCGTGTCTTAAAGCATCGATAGGATTCATTTTTGCTGCACGGTTTGCAGGATAGAAACCGAATATCACGCCGATAGCCACAGATGATATTACAGAGATAAATATTGCTGAAAATGACGGTTTTACTGAAACACTAATGATATCAGTGGATGCATCTTCTAAAAGCAATGGAAGCATCTGAGAGGCAGCAAATCCGATAAGATAGCTTAATCCAAGACCAAATGCGATGCCGATGATACATCCTATGGTACATATCATAATTGCTTCGGTGACGAATTGTATCCTTATGGAGGAATTCTGAGCGCCAAGAGCTTTTCGGATGCCGATCTCACTTGTGCGTTCAACTATGCTGACAAGCATTATATTCATAACGCCTATTCCGCCTACAAGAAGTGATATTGAAGCGATCAAAGAAAAAGCAATAGTCAGAACACTGAGAGCTGTATCGATATCACTGAACAATTCCTGTTCATAATCATCAATTATGACGTGCCAGTTTTTATTATTGCGGTAAACTCCTTCAAAATATCTGCTGAAATTTTCACGGGCAGAGTCAAGTCCCATTTCAGGATTCCAGAAAACCGGAAGATAATCTGCTATTACATCGGTTGAACCAAAATATTGATACGGAACATATATTCTTGTAGCATCATTGCCGGTTTCAATGCTTTCTGTGTCGTCTTTGTATACACCGACAACATAGAATTCTTCTTCTCCGTGATTGTCAAATTTTATTGTAATGGGTTTATTGATGATAGAACTGCCGTGACAATATTTTTCTGCAAATTTTTCCGAAACAACAGCAACAGATCTTTTTTCAATGTCATCACGGTTTGTGATGGCACGGCCTTCGATTATTGAACGGTTTGATTTCTGAAAATATCCGCTGCAAGCGGCATAAACATAAACGTCAAGGTATTCATGACTGCTGTTGAAAACGGTGCCGTCATCAGCCTTTATGCGATATGAAATCGAAAACTGATCGGGATATTTATCAACAAGGTCATAATACATCTGAAGCGTAGGTTCATCATCTTCAGTGTGTGTCTCGATAATCTCCTGTGTAAACTCTCTTGGATTAAGATAACCATAGAAAAGATTTAACCCCAGATTATTAAATGTGTTGTTTACTGTGGATTTTACAGAACTGCCTATGGTGGTGATAAGAATAACAGAAGAAATGCCGATAATTATTCCGAGCATGGTGAGCAAAGAACGCATTTTGTTTGCCTTTATGGAGGAAAGCGACATTTTTATGCATTCAAGCAAATTCATTGTGCCACCTCCGAATCGGATATTATTTTACCATCACTTATAGTGATTATCCTGTCTGTTTCCCTGGCAAGTTCAGGGCTGTGTGTGATAAGGATAATTGTTTTGCCCTGTTCTTTGTTCAGATTATGGAATATATCCATGATCTTTCGGCCTGTTGCGGTATCAAGAGCACCTGTAGGCTCATCAGCAAGAATAATTGACGGCTCATTAGCCATGGCACGGGCGATTGAAACACGCTGTTTCTGACCGCCTGAAAGCTGATTCGGAAAATGCTCACATCTGTCGCTCATTCCGACCATTTCCATTAGTCTTTTGGCATTTGCGGAACGTTCTTTAGGCGGCAGACCTTTATACAGCATGGGAAGCTCTACATTTTTAACGGCATTCAAACGTGGAATAAGGTTGAATGTCTGAAAAACAAAGCCTATTTCAGAATTGCGTATCTTACTCAGTTGTTTGTCGTTAAGTTCACAGGTTGAAAAGCCGTTCAGTGTATATGAACCATCTGTGGGTTTGTCAAGCAGTCCAAGAATATTCATAAGTGTACTTTTACCTGCACCTGATGAACCGACGATGGAAACAAACTGACCTTTGGGTATATCAAGAGAAATATCGAATAATATCTGTAATTCATTATCCTGACCAATATTGAATTTTTTATTGATGTTTTTTATAGAAATAATAGATTCTGTCATAATGAACTCCTATAATTACTGAAAAGCAATATCTACCTTCATTCCTTCTTCCAGATTTGAAGGGTTAGTAATTACAGTAGCACCGGCAACGACTTTTGTGCCGTTAATTTCGGTAAGGTATCCTGTTTCAGTACCTGTTTCGACTTCCATTATGCCGATCTTATAAATATCTCTGAACGGCTCTGCTGTATAAACAAATTTCTTGCCGTCATCGCCGGTCATAATGGCATCATAAGGAACAGCGTAAACATCATTTGTAACATTGAGGATGATTTTTGCTGAAGCGGTCATGCCGAGAAATACATTGTCAACGATAGAATCATCAGTGATATCTATTTTTACAGAATAATTCTTTTCATTGCTTCCAAGCATATCAGAAGATTCAACAGCAAGCTGAGAAACATTTTTTACAACACCGGGAATCTCAAGTTCTTCGGTAGCAACGGTTTTAAGCACAGCGTCCATTCCTTCTTCAAGCTTATATATCTTTGTTTCAGGAAGTTCGGCAGTGACAAAATAGTCTGAATTATCAACGATAACAGCAAGAGTCGGAGAAGAAGGAATATTTCCTTCTGAGACAGTCAGGTTTGTGATTATTCCTGAAGATTCAGCCCTGACAATGCAGTTCTCCATTTGTTCGCTGAGTTTATCAAGGTCATCCTGTTCAACTGAAAAAGAATAATACTGATCAGAATCAAGAGTGTCTTTAGCCTGTTCAACAATATCAGAATTCTTTATTTTGTTCAGTTCAGAATATGCGGCAGAAACTGCATTTTCATAGTCATCGAGCTTCACTCTTGATTCTTCGATCTGAATGTCAAGGGCATCATATTCAGCAATAACCGCAAGATATTCGTCATAATATTCTTCGCCAAGTTCAGCAAGTTCGTCGATCCTTGCGCTGAGTGAATTAAAATGAGCAACAAGTTCATTATGCTTTGTATATGCGTCATTTCTTGCTGACTCAGCTTCATCAAGTTTTTTCTTTGCCTCGGCATACTGAGCATTGTAATTTTCCTCGGCTTTAACAAGATTACGTTGATTTATCTGATGCTGACTTTCGAGTTTTCCTCTTTCATTGTTAAACTGTTTGACAAGCTTGTTGTATTCATTCTGCAAAGAAGTCTTGTCAAATTCAAAAAGCACATCGCCTTCATTAACAAAATCTCCTTCAGCAACATTTAATTTGATGCATTTTGTTGTCTGAGGCTTTTGAATGATATGTTCTTCACCTTTTATAGTTCCCGAAATATTCACACAATTTTCGAGATCCTGTCTTTCAAGCTTAACAGCAGACACGGTCTTTTCAGGTACTGCACCTGTTGAAGAATCCTGTGAAAGAATAAAATAGCATGAAGTTCCTATTACTATAAGAGCAACTCCTGCAATAATGCCGCCGGTAATAGCTTTCTTTTTTCCAAAACCCATTTGTTCGCCTTCTCCTTTTTAAATGAAATAGTAAACCCTCCGTTTCTTAGCCCTAAAAACAACGAGTCAGATGTATTTTTGCAGAATTTGCAGATGATCTGAAAAACGGAAAAATTATATTCTTCTTGTAAAAGTATATCATACTACCATAGTTTTGTCAATAAATCTATAATAAAAAAAGAGAGCTGACTGCGAAGGTATATATTAATTTGCAATCAGCATATATTCAAGGCAATCAAACCTGAATATTTGCAGAAAAGGTGGATGAAGTGAGGAAATTTCTTCTTTTTTTCCACCAAAACCGCAATAAAAGGGTTGAATTTCAAAAAAATGTATGATATAATGACAGCATAAATGACTGCAGGTCAGTTTATATACCGCCAGGAGATATAACAGAAACGGCAGTAATATATTTTATTTTTTACTAATATGTATGTTTTAACTGATGTGCCGACGGCTCTTCACTGTCGGAAAAAAAGGAAGATGCAGTCAGAAGGAGGAATTGAAAATGAAGAAGATGGTATCCATCACAACGGCAGCTGCAATATCTGCTCTCTCAATTGCAGGCTGCTTCCCGACGGTTTATGCGGAAGAAACCGCAGAATATCCGCCGGAAACTGCAAATATCCTTATGGCAGAGAGTATACCTGACAGCATTTCATTGCTTGATGACGAAAATGCTGACTACATCTTTCATGACTCTTTTGAGGGCGGAGAGAACGGCTGGGGAGGCAGAGCATCAGAAACAGTTGCCTCATCCACAAAAGCTGCATATCAGGGCAGCGGTTCACTCTATGTTTCGGGCAGAGGTGATTCATGGAACGGTCCGATAAAATCACTCGGCTCTGAATTTGCCGCAGGTGAGACCTACAGTTTCAGCTGCAACGTAATGTATGAGACAGGTTCAGCAAATGACACATTCCATTTCACAATGCAGTATGACGCAGGCGGTGAGACGCATTATGACAAAATGGCATCTGCAACTATTCCAAAGGGTGAATGGGGACAGATAGCAAACAATGAGTTCAAAATCCCTGATGGTGCAGAGAATATCGCAATATATGCGGAAACTGACACAAGCACGGTTTCTTTTTATATTGACGAGGTAATAGCTGCAAAGGCAGGCACTGAAATAAAGGGCGCAGTTCCGAGAACACTACTTCTCGGTGATGTAGATTTTGACGGACAGATCGATTCACTTGATATTGCAATAGCAAGAGAAGGCCTTGTCAATGAATTTACCGACAAGCTTACAAAGAGTGCGGCAGACGTTGACAAGAGCACCGAATATGAAATAAACGACCTCGTTCTGATTCAGGAATTTGCGCTCGGAAAGATAACGGAATTCCCTGACAATGCACCCGAACTTCCGCCTGAGCCTGTTTCCACATTTGACTATAATCCGGCTGTTTCATATCATGCAGCTCCGAATGACTACCTCGGCAACTGTTCACAGAAGGGTACAGTACACAAGGAAACATACAACAGCATTAACGGCAACAAGACACTCTATGTCTATACTCCATATAATTACGATCCTGAGAAGAAGTATAATATCTTCTATATCATGCACGGCGGCGGAGAAAATGAGAATACTGTTTTCGGCACTGATGTTGAGCTTGACAATATTCTTGACCATATGATTATGAACGGCGACCTTGAGCCAATGATCGTTGTTACACCTACATTCAACGGCGGAAACTGTACTGCACAGACATTCTATCAGGAATTCAGGGCGAATGTCGTACCGTTTGTTGAGGGCAAGTATTCAACATATGCAGAATCCACGGATGCCGCAGGTATTGAAGCTTCAAGAATGCACAGAGCATACGGCGGCTTCTCAATGGGCGGCGTTTCAACATGGGCTGTTATGCAGAACTGTCTCGATATGGTAGGCTATTTCATGCCTCTCAGCGGCGACCACTGGGACGGCAACTCTGCTCAGGAAAAGGCACAGTCTATCGGAAATGCAATAAATAAGTCAGGTCTTACTCCAAGGGATTACTTCATCTTTGCCGCAACAGGCTCAGATGATATCGCATATCCTAACATAAGTCCGCAGGTCGAGGCAATGAAGCCGATGTCACAGTTTGTATATACTTCCGACTTCTCACAGGGAAACTTCTACTTCCTTGTAGCTCCCGGATTAACTCACTGGTGGGGATATGTAAGACATTATGTATATGATGCACTTCCTTATTTCTTCCATGAAAATCAGTAATATATAAATCAAGGGCGGTACTGCGAAATTTGCAGTACCGCCTGTTTTCTGTCATTAAAAGCAAATCGAAGCTGAAGGGAAATATGCACAAGTTTTACTGATCATTTTTACATAGTATCTTTTGCAAAATCTTTGTTCGGATTTTCTTGACTTTTTCCTGCAAATGTATTATAATGTAAAAGACGGCGATGACGGGA
>JAZUGG010000134.1:0-15094 GCA_045641105.1 Ruminococcus sp.
AAAAAGGGTTGAGGGAAGGGAGAGTCCAGAGAGGGGAACCGTTTGGGAAAAAGGGAGAGGGAAATGTCAGATTTTGTACCAGTTTTGCGTTGCCCTCTCCCTTTTGCCCAAGAGGTGCCCCTCTTTGGTGGACAACTGACAGTCTCGAAAAGAGTAACAATAGAAAAGCAAACTATCCTTTTGCATAACGGGGAGCAGAACAACTGACAGCAACATAAAAAATAACATAGAATGAAAAGAACAGCAATAGAAAAATAAACTTCAAATTTGCATATCGGGGGATCAGGGGGACGGCGGTCTCACCATCCCCCTGCAAAGAAATGCTGCATCTGCATATACACACAGTATAACAAAAACGGGCAGCCAATAGCCACCCGTACAAATTGTATAATGATATTATTCCTTGATAAGCGAAGCAATCTCCTGCGGTGTGAAAACATATTCCTTGCCGCAGAAATGACATACAACGCTTGTATCCTTGCCCTCGTCAGCAATAGCCTTCAATTCGTCGTTTCCGATGCTTATGAGCACTCTCTCCGTTCTCTCACGGGAGCAGTCGCACCTGTATGCAGGTTCAGCCGTATCAAGCTCATTCGGTTCAAGACCTGCAAGGAGCATATCAGCAATCTCCTGCGGAGTGATGCCCTCGTCAAGCATAGCCGATACAGGGCGTATATCTGCGATATTCTTCTCGATAACGTCGATAACTTTTTCGTCAGCAAACGGCAGAAGCTGAACAAGAAAACCGCCTGCCGACTTAACTGTGAGGTCAGGATTCACAAGTACGCCCAGACTGCAAACCGTCGGTATCTGTTCGCTTGTGGCATAGTAGCTTGCAATATCCTCTGCGATTTCGCCCGAAACAAGCGGAACAACGCCCACATACGGCTCTTTCAGCCCAAGATCCTTGACAACGGAGAGTGTGCCGTCCTTGCCGACTGCGCCGCCTACATCAAGTTTGCCCTGCGCATTCAGCGGTATCTCGACAACAGGATGGTCAACACTGCTCTTGACGTTTCCACGGCTGTCAGCGACTGCAACGAGCTGACCTGATGCGCCGCCGCCGTTCACACGGAGAGTAATCGAATCATTTTCGCCTTTGAGCATATAGCCCATGAGTGAGGCGGCAATTGTCAGTCTGCCCAGACCTGCCGTAATTACAGCGGAGGTCTGGTGTATTTTTTCGATTTCTGCAACGATATCCTTTGCATCGAGGACTTCTGCAAAAGCAGAGCCGTCAGCCGATATCGCTCTGTATAATTTACCCATTTAATTATTCCTTTCAGTATATTACTGTCGATCCATTATCTGTCCGTTCCGTATACAGCGTGCGGCATAAACTATACGCTGTGTAGTTTCAGTCGGAGCATCAAAAGTATCATCGCCGTACTTGGCAATGACCTCGAATCCGCTTTCAGCAAGCAGACGTTCGATATCAGCCTCACTGTAAGCCTTCTCCGAGAAACAGTCGCTGCTGCGTGAATACAGTCCGTTTTCTTCAAGTTCAAAGAATTCAAGATTCATCCTGACTTCATCGGTTTCGGGAACGAGAGTATTCTCCCATACGCAGTAAACATTGTCGGTCTCATAGGTGAAAGTGTTGTTTGCGAGGATATTACGATGTTTGTGAACTGTATTGACATCAAATATGAACAGCCCGTCCTTCTCCGAGAAGAATGCGACATTCTCAAAAACCTTTTTCACATCGTCAATGGAGGAGAGGTGGTTTATGCTGTCAAGGGCACAGATAGTGATATCTACCGTGCCGAACATATCGAGCTTACGCATATCCTGACAGAGATACTGGATATTCAGACCGCTGTCAAATTTTTTCTCGACAGCCGTTCCGAGCATTTCCTCCGAGTAATCAACGCCGATAACATCATAGCCGAACTTTGCCATAACTTCGGAGATGCTTCCCGTACCGCAGGCAAGGTCAAGCAGAATATTTTCTTTGGTAGTCTTGAATTTCTGTATTATTTCGTGGAAATATGCCCCACGTTTCTGATAGTCAATATTTGCGGTCAGGTCGTCATAGTACCTTGCAAAAACGCTGTATCCGCCCATTGTATCACCCTCCGAAAGATATGGCGGAAATTCCGACAAAAAGGGAACTTCCGCCTCGTTTGTTCTATTAAGCTGACTGCTCCTTGCCCTTGCAGCACTTCTTGTACTTCTTGCCGCTTCCGCACGGACACGGATCGTTGTCGCCGATCTTCTTCACACGCTTTGTCTCGTCAAAGCTTCCGTCGCCTGAACCTGCATTCGGAGCATCAGGCTTTGCAACCTGTTCACGCTCGGGAGCTTCGTTCTTCTGGAGCTTGACGGTGAGGAGCATACGGATAGTATCCTCACGAATGGACTCAACCATATAGTCGAACATCTCAAAGCCCTGATAACGGTACTCAATAACAGGGTTCTTCTGACCGTATGACTGGAGACCGATACCTTTCTTGAGTTCTTCCATATCGTCGATATGAGCCATCCACTTTGTATCAACGACTTTGAGGAGGATAACTCTTTCGAGTTCACGCATAACTTCTGAGCCGTATTCTTCTTCCTTAGCCTGATAGATTTCTCCTGCCTTCTTGCTGAGGGCTGAGAGGATATCGTCCTTTGAAACGCTTTCAAGTTCGTCATCCTCAAAAGTAAGGTCATCTGCTTCGATGAGCCAGTTGAGGAAATATTCCTTCAAGCCGAGGAGATTCCAGTCGTCCTTGATATTCTCGTCAACAATATATCTGTTTACGGTATCTGTGATGAAGTCCTCCATCATCTTGAGAATGCTCTCGTGGAGATCCTCGCCGTCGAGAACCTGTGAACGCTGTTTGTAGATTATCTCACGCTGTGTATTCATAACGTCGTCGTAGCTGAGGACGTTCTTTCTTATGCTGAAGTGGTGACCTTCGACTTTCTTCTGTGAGGATTCGATTATCTTTGTGAGCATTTTGCTCTCGATAGGCATACCCTCGTCAACGTTGAGAGTTCTCATCATGTTTTCAAGACGGTCGCCTGCGAAAATACGCATAAGGTCATCTTCAACAGAGAGGAAGAAACAGCTTTCGCCCTCGTCGCCCTGTCTGCCTGAACGTCCACGGAGCTGGTTGTCGATACGTCTTGATTCGTGACGCTCTGTACCGAGGATATAGAGACCGCCTGCCTCCTTGACAGCAACAGCCTTTTCCTTTACTTCTGCGTTATACTTATCATAGAGTTCACGGTAGAGTGTTCTTGCCTCGATAATTTCCTGATTGTCCGTATCAGCAAAGCCGATAGCCTCAGAGATTATCTCCTCGGGAACTTCACGCTTTCTCATTTCTGCTCTTGCGAGGAATTCAGCGTTACCGCCGAGCATGATATCAGTACCACGTCCTGCCATGTTGGTAGCAATTGTAACAGCGCCGTATTTACCTGCCTGAGCAACTATTTCAGCTTCCTTTGCGTGCTGTTTAGCGTTGAGGACTTCATGCTTGATGCCCTTTCTCTTGAGCATAGCGGAGAGAAGCTCTGACTTTTCGATGGAAACAGTACCTACGAGGATAGGCTGACCTTTGTCGTGGCAGGCGATTATCTGGTTGATGATAGCCTCATACTTGCCCTTTGCGGAGCTGTAAACCTGATCGTTGTGGTCAATACGGATAACAGGCTTGTTCGTCGGGATAGAGATAACGTCAAGCTTGTAGATCTCCTTGAATTCGTCTTCTTCGGTCATGGCAGTACCTGTCATGCCTGAGAGTTTTGTATAAAGACGGAAGAAGTTCTGGAATGTGATAGTAGCGAGTGTCTTTGATTCGCTCTTTACCTTAACGCCTTCCTTAGCCTCGATAGCCTGATGCAGACCGTCATTGAAACGTCTGCCCTGCATCATACGGCCTGTGAACTCGTCAACGATGATGATCTCGCCGTCTTTTACAACGTAGTCGATATCGTTCTTCATAACGCCGTTAGCCTTGATAGCCTGATTGATGTGGTGCATGAGAGTCATATTCTCGGGATCCATGAGGTTCTCAACACGGAATGCCATTTCAGCCTTCTTTACGCCGCGCTGAGTGATAGTAGCTGTCTTGGCTTTTTCGTCAATGATATAGTCTGCATTTTCGTTGATAGTATCCTGATCGACCTTGTCATCAGTCTCAACGACAGTTGTTGAAGTAAGAGTTTTTGCGAAACGGTCAACGATGGAATAAAGTTCTGTTGACTTGTCACCTCGTCCTGAAATGATAAGAGGAGTACGTGCCTCATCGATAAGGATAGAGTCAACTTCATCGACAATTGCAAAGTTAGGAGCACGCTGAACACGTTCTTCCTTGTGAGTTACCATGTTGTCACGGAGATAGTCGAAACCAAGTTCGTTGTTGGTACCGTATGTAACATCGCAGTTATATGCAGCACGGCGCTCGTCATTGTTGAGACCGTGGAGGATACAGCCGACTGTAAGACCGAGCCAGCGGAGTACCTTGCCCATTTCTTCAGCCTGAGTTTTAGCGAGGTAGTCGTTGACTGTAACGACATGAACGCCGAGACCTGAGAGTGCGTTGAGATATGATGCAACGCAGGCAACGAGAGTTTTACCTTCACCGGTCTTCATTTCAGCGATACGTCCCTGATGAAGAACGATAGCGCCGATTATCTGAACAGGATAAGGCTTCTTTTCGAGGACACGCCATGCGGCTTCTCTTACGGTAGCGAGAGCCTCCGGAAGAACGTCATCGAGAGTTTCGCCGTCAGCGAGTCTGTCCTTGAATTCCTGTGTTTTAGCCTTTAATTCGGCATCTGAAAGCTTGCCGTATTCTTCCTCGAGGTCGAGGACTTTATTTTTAATCGGCTCGATGCGCTTCAACTCTCTGTTGGAGTAAGCATTTGCGCCGAAAATACCCTTAAATAAACCCATTTTTATGTTTACCGCCTTTTCATAATTTTTTCATGAGAGCCGTTCGGAAACTGCGGTGAACGGCTGAGTAAAACAATGCACAGCAATGAATTACAAATACACACCATATATTTTACAACAAATTCAATTATTTGTCAATACCTACATTGAAACTATGGCAAAAATTCCCTGAAATGCGCCCGTGCCGTTCTGAAAAAGCCACGTTGTAGGGGCGGCCATTGGTCGCCTGCATAAAAAAGAACGACCGCAAATCCCCGACAGACAATACACATTATGGCAGAAAGCGCATATAATGTTGTTGACAGGGCGGAAAACTCCCTTGAAGATTGGAGAGAAATATGGAAAAACAAACAAGAATACTTATTGCAGGCGGCGATATGCGGCAGATGTACTGCGCTGAACGGCTTGCACGCTCATATGATACCACTGTGACAGGCTTTGACAGGGAGCATTTCTCAGGTGTCAATACAAATGGCTGTGTTTCGGGAAAATATGACTGCATAGTTCTTCCTGTGCCGCCGCTTGATGATGACGGATACCTGACAGCACCATGCTTTTCAGGAAAAATTAACGCCAATGAACTGAATGATATCCTCGCCGCTGACGGCATTATCTTCACAGGCAGACCTGACATCAGACTTCACACTATTTTCCACGATGCCGAAATATGCGACTATATGAGCCGTGAGGAACTGATGCTGAGAAATGCCGTTCCTACAGCAGAGGGCGCAGTACAGACTGCACTGGAGGAACTCCCCGTGACACTCAATGGACTGAAAGTGCTCATAGTCGGCATGGGACGCATCGGTACTGCTCTTGCGGAGATACTGAAAGGCTTCGGAGCAGATATCACGGCGGCTGTGCGCAATGCGAACGGTGCGGCAAGAGCAGTTCTCCACGGCGTAAAATCGGTATATACAGAGGATATGGGCAATGACTACGGCTTGGTTTTCAATACCGTTCCGTCGCTTGTTCTTGACCGCAGTATGCTCATGAAATTCAGCGATGATACGCTTTTCATAGACCTTGCCTCGAAACCGGGAGGTATAGATTTTGCCTCGGCGGCAGAGCTTGGAAAAAAGGCAGTCTGGGCACTCGGAATTCCCGGCAAGACTGCTCCCGTAACGGCAGGCAGGATAATTGCTGACACTGTAAGCGGAATACTTGACGAAAGGGGAAATGCTCATGCATGAAAAACTGAAAGGGCTGAAAATCGGGTATGCGCTCACAGGCTCATTCTGCACGTTTGAGCGAACTTTTGAACAGGCAGAGCATCTTGCGGAGCTTGGTGCGGAACTTGTGCCGATAATGTCGGAAACTGCGGCATCTGTGTCAACTCGGTTCGGTTCGGCAGAGGAAAATGTCCGCAGACTGCGTGATATCTGCGGACGTGATGTGATAATGTCAGTTGCCGATGCAGAGCCGATCGGCCCGAAAGCAATGACCGATATCATGGTAGTTGCACCGTGTACATCGAATACCGCCGCTAAGCTTGCAGGGAGCATAACTGATACGGCAGTGACTATGGCAGTCAAGTCGCATCTCAGGAGCGGAAAACCAATTGTGCTTGCGATAGCGTCAAATGATTCGCTTCTTGGCTCTGCACGGAATATCGGCGAACTTTTCAACAGGAAGAATTACTATTTTGTCCCCATGATGCAGGATGATATCATGAGGAAGCCGAATTCACTTGTGGCTGATTTTCATATGCTCATTCAGACCATTGAAGCGGCTCTTGAAGGTGTACAGCTCAGACCGATAATATCATAAAAAAACTGCTCCCGAACAATACAGGAGCAGAAAAATATAACTTGTTTTCGGGACATCGGGGACGCCGTCCCCTACATAATACATTAACGCAAAACAAACGATTGTAGGGGCTGGCGGTCTCACCTGTCAGTTTGGTCGGTGCTTTTGCTTTGCAAAGGTGTCCACTGGACAACCGCACCTTGACAGCCCGTGTTTAGAGATGCCATTTATTTAATTATATAAAGAATTTGCTGTAGCCGTGTTCCTCGGCGAAACGCTCGGCTCTTTGTCGGTTGACTTGTTTGAGGATGCGGATTATCTGTCTGTGGCCACGCTTGATATCGCTTGTGCTGAATCTTGCGTTGTCGTCCTCAAGTTCGATAATGATGATATTATCGAGGTTTGCACAGCTGTTGAAAGCATCCTCCTTAATGTCCTTGATATACATACTTATGCGGAGGTCGGTGAGATTCTGACAGCCGTAAAATGCCCAGTTTCCGATAGTTTTTACAGTTGACGGAATGGTGATGTCCGTAAGTGAACGGCACCATGCAAAAGCATTTTCGTTGATTATCTGAACAGAATTTGAAATGATGACTTTTTTAAGCTGATAGCATTCAGAGAAAGCGGAGTTTCCGATAGAATCAACAGCACCCGGAATAACAATTCTGAAAAGGTTCTTGCATGAGAAGAACGTCAGTTCGTTTATTCTCTGGAGATATGCAGGAAGAACGATATTCTCAAGACTGTTGCATCTTCCGAAAGCGCCCTTGCCTATGCGTTTAAGTGATTCAGGGAAGTCCATATCCTTCAGCCTTACGCATTTCAGGAATGCGTTGTCGCCGATTTCTTCAAGATTTTTCGAGAAGTTTATTTCTTCGAGGTTGAAGCAGTGACAGAATGCAAACTTATCTATCATGGTAACGCTGTCTGACATTACAACACGCTTGACTGTTTCGTTGCCACGGAATGCATATTTGCCGATTACCTTTACCTTATCAGGGATAGTGATAGTTTCGGTAGTTCCGATATACTTGACAAGAACGCCGCCTTTTGAGATAGCCATGTTGTTGATATCATCGATTTCGATATTCTCGTCATAGATGAGGTCACCGAATGAATTGCTGTCACCTGAATTTTCAGGGCTTTCAGTATCATGTTCGTCGCTGTCGTCGAACATGGTATCGTCATTTTCGTCTGCTTCTTTTTTGACAGGCTCAGGTTTCTTTTCCTCAGCCATAGTCTCAACTGATTTGACAGGCTCAGGTTTCTTTTCCTCAGCCATAGTCTCAACTGATTTGACAGGCTCAGGTTTCTTTTCCTCAGCCATAGTCTCAACTGGTTTAACAGGTTCAGGCTTATTTTCGTCAGCCTTGGTTTCTGCTGATTCAACAGGCTCAGGTTTCTTTTCCTCAGCCTTAGTCTCGACTGGTTTAACAGGCTCAGGCTTTTTCTCCTCAGCCCTAGTCTCGACCGGTTTAACAGGCTCAGGCTTCTTTTCCTCAGCCTTGATTTCTGCTGGTTCAACAGGCTCGGGCTTTTTCTCCTCAGCCTTAATTTCTGTAGATTTGACAGGCTCAGGCTTATTTTCGTCAGCCTTAATCTCTGCTGGTTTAACAGGCTCAGGCTTTTTCTCCTCAGCCTTATTCTCTGCTGATTTGACAGGCTCAGGCTTATTTTCGTCAGCCTTAGTTTCTGTAGGCTTAACAGGTTCAGGCTGTTTTTCGGTATTGTTTATAGTTTCAGTTTTTTTTTCGGCTGAATTTGTATCGCTGTTTATGTTGTCAGTTTTTTTTTCCGAAGTAAACCACTCGGAAACCTTGGCGGATGTGACATGATTCTGATTTGCATCTGTCATCCATTCACTGATAACTGTACCTGAAATACTGCTGTTTGCAGGAGATGTGAATTCGTTATTCTTATCAGCCGCAGGTGCAGATGGAGCTTTTTCCTCTGACTTTGGAATATCAGCGGGCTTGACCTCCGATACAGGAGTATTTACAGGCTCAGGGGCTTTTTCTTCGTGAACTGTGCTGCTGTGTGAAGCGTTTTCCTCAGCCATGTGTTTTTTCTCTGCGATACGTCTCTTTTCGGCAGCCATTTCTTCTGCGATGCGTCTTTTTTCCTCTGCACGCTGTTCGGCAGGTGAAAGAACGTGCTGATTTTCAGCGGCAGGTTCAGGCTTCTTTTCAGGAACGATCTCCGCAGGCTTCAGCGGTTCAGGCTTTATCTCAGGAGCTTTTATCTCAGGAATTATCAGATCAGGCATATCCTGATTTTTGCTTACAGTTTTTTCAGGTTCAGGCTTGACAGTCTCAACAGGTTTTGGAGTTTCGGCAGCCTTGTCCTTGACGGCAAAGATACTGAGATCGGGTTCCTGCGGCTTTTCATGCTGTACAAGCTTATGCTGGAATTTCTGTTTTTTCTGTTTCTTTACTTTTTTGTCGCTGAGATGACGCAAGTCTGATTTTGGCTCAGCGGCTATGGTTTCTTTTACAGGTTCAGGCTTTGTTTCCTCGGCTTTCTGAACGGTTGGAGCAGAGGGCTTGACTTCCTCTGACTTAGGAGCGGCAGGAGCAGTCGGCTTTGTTTCTTCTGTCTTGGTCATGCCGTGATGTATCGGCTCAAGCTCGTCAAATAACGGAGCAAGGGGAGTTATATGCTTAACTTCCTCTGCCTTAGGAGCAACAGGGGCAGTAGGCTTAACTTCTTCTGCCTTAGGAGCAACAGGAGCAGTAGGCTTAATTTCCTCTGCCTTAGGAGCAACAGGAGCGGCAGGTTTTGACTGCGGCAGTCTGAATTTGCGGTTGCCCTTTACAAAATTTCTTTCTGCAATTTTTAAGTCTGTACTTGTAGGCTCAAGGATCGGTATTTCAAGGTCATCCATTTCACCTTCGATAGGTGCGGATGCGGTTACGATATTCTTTATCGGCTCAGGTTTTACCTCATCCATAAGCGGCTCCGGTTCGTCTTCCTCATCTGCAAATAAATCATACAGATCAGGCGGAAAAATCGGCTTTGGAATATTGTACTGAGGCTGCTGCTGAACGGGCGGCTTTTTGATTTCTGCATTTTGATTCTGCGGAACAGCTTGTTTCGGAACGCTAAAATTCGGGTTCTGAGGAACAGCCTGACGTGGAGCACCAATATTCTGATTCTGTGGAACAGGCTGACGTGGAGCGCCAATATTCTGATTCTGCGGAACAGGCTGACGTGGAGCGCCAAAATTCTGGTTCTGCGGAATCGGCTGGCGTGGAGCACCAAAATTCTGATTCTGCGGAACAGGCTGACGTGGAGCGCCAAAATTCTGATTCTGCGGAACGGGCTGGCGTGGAGCACCAAAATTCTGGTTCTGCGGAATCGGCTGACGTGGAGCGCCAAAATTCTGGTTCTGCGGAACAGGCTGGCGTGGAGCGCCGAAATTCGGATTCTGAGGTACGCTCTGACGTGGAGCACCAAAATTCTGATTCTGAGGAACGCCTTGCTGAGGAGCACCCTGCGGAATATTCTGGGGAATAGGCTGACGTGGAGCACTCTGAGGAGCATTCTGCGGAACGGCTTCCTTTGGAGCGTTTGGCGCAGGAGACTGAGGTACAGCCTGTTGAGGAGCATTTTGCTGAGCATTCTGAGGTACAGGCTGACGTGGAGCACCCTGAGGAGCATTCTGCGGAACGGCTTCCTTTGGAGCGCTTGGCGCAGGAGACTGAGGTACAGCCTGTTGAGGAGCATTTTGCTGAGCATTCTGAGGTACAGGCTGACGTGGAGCACTCTGAGTAGCATTCTGCGGAACGGCTTCCTTTGGAGCGTTTGGCGCAGGAGACTGAGGTACACTCTGTGGAGCATTCTGAGGAACAGCTTGCTGAGGAGCACTTGGTGCAGGATTCTGCGGTACAGCTTGCTTTGGAGCTTCATGTTCAGGCTGCGGCACTGCAGTTCTTCTTTCTTCAACAGCTTCATCCGCAGATTTTACAGCAATATGCGGACGAACTCTGACTACCTTTACTTTTCTGGGGGCGTTTGTTTTTGCGTTGTTTTTAATGTCTGGATCAGGAACTTTGTCCTGAGGCTTGATTGTTTCATTCATAAAAATCACTCCAAATTATTTTGTAATTAATATACAAAATTCTGAATATGTGAACTATTATGTTAATTATAACATTTCAGAATAAAAAAATCAATAAAAGTTACCTTGATAACTGCAATTTTGTGAAAATTAACATATTAATTACAAAAAAAGCCTTAAATTCGTTGCTTAAATGTACTTTTTCTGACTGCTGGTTGGTATATATGCACAAAACGGTTTGCTCTCTGATATCTGATAAACAAAAATTAAAGTTCGATATAAACTGTTTTGTTGTAATAATAATTTTCTGTAATTGTACAAATAATATGTGAATATTATATGATGTTAGTTTAACTGTTTTTGCGTTATTGTAAGAAATTCCCGATATATCGTCGATTTATTAGTCTTACGAGGATAATTGTCATGTGAATATACAAATAGTAAAGAAAAACTTGTACAAAACGTAGAAAAACGTTGTGAATTATGATGAAATCATTCAAAAAGTCTTTCTTTTTATGTGGATATATGCTAAAATATAATCAACACAATAACTCTTTCGTTTGTCTTTTGTTTCATATCCGATAACAAAAGACTTATCGTTTTTGGCAGGGGGGACATCTATGAAAAACATCATTATATTAAGAAGAAAATTTGCAGCAGTCATTTCAGCTTTTGTCGTCGCAGTCTGCTGTTTAAGGGCGTTTCCTGCAAAAGCGATCGATTATCCATACGGCTCAGATGAGGAATCTCTCAAATTCATGGCTGAAAGAGTCATTGTCCTTGTAAATGAAGCAAGGGCTGAGGCAGGCCTTGAACCTGTGTACATGGTGCCGTATATCTGTGATATGGCTATGGTTCGCTCACGAGAGATAATTTTCGATTTCAGCCATATCCGCTCCGAAAACGGCGAAAACTTTGCTTCGATTCTCGATACAAGCCTCGTTCCTTATATGAGAGCCGCTGAAAATATCGCCGCCGGTACTTGTACTCCCGAAGATGTTTTTGAGCAGTGGAAAAATTCTCCCAATCACTGGAAAGCTATTATTAATCCGAATTATACCCATATGGGCGTTGGCGTTGCTTATGACGAAAACAGCACTTATAAATGGTACTGGGAACAGCTTTTCGTTTCCGTTGACGGCGAACTTGACGGTCAGTACATCCCCGAAAGATACAAGACTGTTCCTGCATCATCAGGCGATATTAATGGTGACAAGGACATCGATGCATTTGATGTTATTACGATCAACCGATATCTTGCAGGCGAAATAAAGTATATCAATGACCTTCAGCTTGAAAGCGCCGATATGCTGAAAGACGGCGTTGTTACATCAGCCGATATCATGGTGCTGAAAAAATATATTCTCGGAGAATACAAGACGCTTCCGATGACTATTGAGGATATCATGGGATATTCCGAAACCAATTCTTAGAAATTTTCAAATTAATATTTAGGTGTGTTCAGGGCAGGGGCGGCTGGTTTTCAGCCGCTTTTGTCTGCAAAAACTATTGATTTTCAGGTAAATATGATGTATAATAAAGACATCTTTGAAAGGAGAATGCCGCATGAATGCCATCTGCTCGAAAAAAGAGCTTACCCTTTGCAGTTATTACAGCTGTATTGCCGATATCATCGACTGCGAACAGCTTGAACAGCTTAAACTCATTACGCATCATATCTCCACGACTCGTTTTCAGCATTGCGTGAATGTGTCATATTACAGCTATATCGTGTGCCGCCGACTCGGTCTCAATGCACGTTCTGCCGCAAGGGCAGGGCTTCTCCATGACCTTTTCTACTACGACCGCAAGGAGTATAATTCGTCACGTTCAAAAGGTCAGCCCAAACACAGCAGTATGCATTCCGCTCAGGCTCTCCGCAATGCCGAACAGCTTACGGATATCAGTCTGCTTGAAAAGGATATGATAGAAAAGCATATGTGGCCCGTAACTCATGCGCTCCCTAAATACAGGGAAACTTACATCATCACTATCATCGATAAATATTGCGCTGTGCTTGAGTTCTGTGTCCCGAAGATGTCGAAAATCAGAAGAAAAAAATAATAATCATGTATTGCCATGGTACTTTTGTACTGTGGCTTTTTTTTGTGCCAATTTCACATTACGGAGTGTATGTGAAAAAAGATTTTTTTCTGATGAAAACAGCGAATTTCAGGGGATAATCTGCTCTGTGTACTAAGCTTTCAATCGTTAAATATAAAATATAAATCGAATTTCACTTGACAAAGTGAATTCTATGGAATATAATAAAAGCAAGGAATAGAACAAATGTTCGTGCGGATGTATTATGTCATTTAATTCAAGGAGGTTCAGTAATGGAAACAATGTTGAAAGGCTATATCGAAAGCAGTAATCGTGCAAAGGAACGTATCGTCGAATTGGTCGCTCTCAGGAGCAGTCTGCGGAAAAAAGGCGAACTGACAAAGATAAGTGAACTCTGCCTTGACAGACGAATAAAGCTTCTGTATGACGAAAACTGCCAGATGGAGGAGGTCATCGGCTGTCTGAATTCTTATATCAGGAGGAATACCGGAAGTGCCGAGACGTGAAAGCTATTCCGATACTTTTACAGGCGAAGCTGACGAAAATCTCAGAGCAATTATTGAATGCGGCGACGATGGGGAAAAATCACGCTTTCTGAAAAAACTGCTCCTGAATGTAATAAATAATGAGCTTACTCCAAGACAAAAAGAAGTTTTTTTACTTTATTATTTCAATAAAATGGATGTGGTGTCTATCGGAAAAAAGCTCGGTATTACTCCTCAGAGTGTCTCAGCTGTCATGATTAGGGCAAGACTGCGCATGATACGCATTCTTAAATATTACTGGTGATATACCAAAAGGCTCATGCAAACCAAATCAGGTAAATGCATGAGCCTTATTTTACTTGTTTTATTTGTTATATTTCAGCTCCCAGAATGCAATTGCACTTGCGGCGGCTACATTCAGGGAATCAACTTCATTCGACATAGGTATCTTAACGGTATAATCACACTTTTCTATGGTCTCCTTCGGCAGACCGTCTCCTTCATTGCCAAGCACTATGGCAAGCTTGTCCTCCGATGCAAGCAGAGGCGAATCAATACTCACGGAACTGTCCGTAAGCGCCATTGCTACAGTCCTGAAGCCTGCGCTCTGAAGTTCGTCTATACTTTCACTTTTGAGGAATGTCCATGGAACATTGAATACATTTCCCATACTTACACGTATCGCACGGCGGTACAGCGGATCAGCACACATCGGCGTAAGAATTACCGCATCCATGAAAAGCGCCGATGCAGAACGGAATATCGCTCCGACATTGGTCGGATTCTCAACGTTTGCAAGTACAGCTACCCTGTGCGCACCTGAACATACTTCGGAAATGTCGGGAAGCTTCCTGCGGCGCATTGCACATAATGCTCCAACTGTCAGCTTGAAGCCGAGAAGTTCTGATAATACATTTATCTCTGCCGTATATATCGGGATATCGCCAAGTTTGTCCGCTATGTCCGAAAGCTCCGTTTCTATCCGCCTTGTTTCGATGACCATCGAAAGCGGCTCATAGCCTGCATCAAGTGCCCTCTTTATGACCTTCGGACTTTCTGCGATAAAGATCCCGAGGTCAGGCTCATAATAATGAAGAAGCTGCGGTTCACTCGTTATTGAGAAAATGGAAATGCTTTCGGGACTGAAATTCTTAATAATATTCATAATTCACCTTTTATTATAAAATCGTTTTTCCCCTGAGCTTGGCAGGGAGGAACTTTTTGATATTTTCCATTATCCGCTCATCAGGCGCAAATATCAGACGTGTTGAACCGTATTCGGCATGGTCAAAATCAGCATAGTACTCATGCTTCAGAACTCCGTCTGATGCGGATATGACCGTCATTTCTTCCGTTTCCTTCATGTTTTCGTCATATCTGCCGAAATCTGTGAAATCCCTTACCTCAACTATCACCATCTCCGTGCGCTTTGTCTGGTTGATTATCTTGTCAACATCAAGCTCGCCGTTCGTGAAAGTATACTCATACTCCACATACATACGGCTCACGATATAATACACTCCGAAGCCGGTGCCCAGAGCAAGAATAACAGCAAACAGTGAAAGCGGCGAACCGATCGTCAGCACGAAAACGCCTGCAAGGAGCAGTATTATGGCTGCTCCGCCTATTATGACCATTGTTTTTCTGAAACGGTCTGATGAGTTCGGGCATTTCCTTACAAGCTGTTCTGCAAAATTATCCATAAGTTAAAAATCTCCTGAAAAAATCTCTGAAATAACCAAAACGGAAGCCATAGTTTAGGCACTTTTCACACATACCTTATTCTTTCCGAATGGTCTAGCTTAATATTATCACAAATTTATGAATTTTTCAATAAAATAC
>JAZUGG010000135.1:0-40184 GCA_045641105.1 Ruminococcus sp.
AGTCCAGCACGGCATCTTCCGCCATGCTTAGGCAAACCTCGGCAGTTTCTTCAGAACATTCACAGGGGGTGCCTAACAGCACTAAGAGCTTGTCAAGTGCCGTCATGATCCTACTACGGCAGCAACAACACCGGATGCAACACACTTGCCGCCAGCATCCTTAACTGCTACAGCAATGTACTTTGTAGCAGCTGTAGTTACAACGCCATTGGAAGGAAATGCTGTGAAGCTGCTTACATCGTCACCAATATCAACGGCAGCACTTGCTGTTGCGGCGCTTGCATAATCGCCCTTGTACACGAGTGTACCGCCTACTGTGTTACCCGTTACTGTCACTTTTGATGTAGTGGTGCTTGAGCCTGCTGCGGCTGTAAGTTTAAGAGTATTCTCGCCACCACCATAATACGCAGATATCATTCGTGCCTTGTTATTGAGCACAAATGCGTCATGGTATAAACGGCCTTCTGCGAGCATGCCAGAAATACCGGGTGGATCAGTATGAAGCTTGTACTCGTTAATTTTAACAGGAGCTGTACAAGCTGCCGGATGTGTAATCTCAAAGAGTAATCCGGCAGGAAGTCTCTTAGAAGGTACTTTGATGATTTTAACACCATCAATCTCACCGACCTGTCCTTTTACAAGCATAGTCTGTGAGAGATCGCCTGCCTTGATAAAGTTGTCGTCCTGCTTAATAAGTTTAAGAAACAGAGGAGATGCATTGCAAATTCTGCCTTCTGACGGTACGTCTTCATCATCGATAGCCTGATTAGCGTCCAAGAAGGCAGCATAGGCGGTTGCAGCTGTCAGTGCTGTTGTTGCGTAGTACTTATGACCGGCACCGTTAGCAATCGTAGTAAAACGATATCTGTCAAGTTCGGGAATGATTTCAAGGTCAGTCTCACGGCGGAGCTGCTTGCCTGCTTCACGAACACCCGGCTCTGTATCGCTTGCATTGCCTTTGTCAATTGTGAATGTGAAACCTTTGTCCTGAGACATTAGAAGCTCCTGGACATTGTCTCCAAGTTCTTCAGGTGTGCCATAACGGTTAGCTCCTGAGCGTGTGTAGTCATTGAGAGGGGATGTATTAAAGCTGTACACTTTAACAGCCTGAGCACCCACAAAATCATAATCGCTGTTAATAGATGGAGTTGAAAGCGCTCCGTTAGTAATTACTTCATCGACTTTATTACTAAAGCGTGTTGTTAAATGAATAGTTGGCATTTTTACCTCACTTTCTGCTTAGCCTTCCATGAAACCCGAAAGGAAAGCATCTGTCTTTGTATTTCCACCGCTATATGCAGGTGGACCTGATGATTTAAGTCGAGCATCGACCGCGGCTGTAACAGCCTCAGGCCATGCCTTCTTAAGTGCTTCAATTGATGCATTGCAAGTGTCTGCTGAGTTCAGATTCAGACAGTCAACTAATGATGCCGGAAGTTTACTCTCTTCGAGAATACCGAGTGCTGTATATCTCAGCTCCTTCTCGGCTATTGACTTCTCACGAGCTGCAAGTTCTTCTTCACGCTTCTTAGCTGCATATTCTGCCTTCTGGTCGGCATTCATCTTTGCAAGCTTTGCAGCTTCTTCTTTTTCTGCGTCAAACTTCTTCTGCTGTCGTGCTAACCTCTCAGCGACGATCTTGTCAACGTCTGCCTGAGAGAACGTCTTGTCAGCTGCCGGAGCAGGTTCTGTTTTCTGCGGTTCGTTTCCCTGTGACGCTGAATTCTGCTCGCTTGCCTCGGCTGCTGCCGCTGTTTCGGCTTCGTCAGCGAAAAACTGCATAGGGATTTTGAAAAATTTTTTCATACGATACCTCCATTTAACGTCAGAGTAGACGAATCCGTTTAAAGGCCGTCGCCTTGTGGTGAAGTGTTCCGGAGTTGAACCGAATTGTGCTGCCGCCCGGGATAACAACAGCCGTTTTCCTCTAAACTAACACCTCATACAGCTCCGCTCTGGGAGCTGTGCAGCTATATTTCTCTTGCGGCTCTGTTCGCAAGAATAAAAAAACCGAGCGCAGTTAGGCTAACTAACCACGCTCGGCTCTTATATCTCAACGCTTAGAGATACGGTTTATTCAGTTACTCCTGTTTCCGTTATTGCCAGATTGCTGTGTAGCATCGCATCCTCGATGTGTGTTAATGCAATGCTCTTTTCTCTGCAATTCGGGAGCTTGTTGAGCAGCTCCTCAACAGCGATTAAGCATTTTCGGATTTCTCCGCTTAGCTCGACTTCTTTTTCATTGAATTCACGTCTGGTGTACATTACTTTATTTCCTTTCTGCTTTCCTGTATAATCTTAATCCGTTCTTTACCTGGTATCAGCTCGACACGATCGCCTTTTTCAAGGATGTCACGGATTCGCTCGACCTGCTCCTGTGTGAGTAAATATTTGCTGTCTCTCATTTACTTCTCCTTTAGCTTAAAGCGATATTTTGGAATTACCCACATTTTCATAACTCCGAGTTTGTATTCACCACACATCAGATTAAAATTCATTTTTCTTATGCCAAATCTGCATATAGTAAGCAGAATAACTGGTATCTGAGTAATGCTTTGATACTCAATTTCTATCTCAGGGCGGTAAACTCTGCGTTTTTTATCGTTGTGTATCTGTGTCATGCTTTAAAGTTCGATGTGAGCCAGCTCTGCACGAAGCTCAAGGACTTTGAGATACTCTTCCATGATTTCCTGCTGTCTCGCTAACAGACGACCGCTGTAATAATCTTTCTGTCCCATAGTGTGATTACTAAGATTAGCTTCTACTTCCTTCTTGTTGTTATAGGCTCTCAGTTTTTCATAGCGTTCTTTCAGCTGTGTGTATTCCTCTTTCAGTCTTTCTTTCCAGTCTTCCATTATTATTTCTCCTTTAACTCAACGCAGAATACATGGTCAAAGTTGTAAATGCCAATCCATGCACCTTTCTGCTTTATTATGATAGCATTGCCGTCGTAACTGTAATCATCCCATTCTCCTTTGCCGTAGGAGATCGTCTCACCGCTCTTGAAGGTGATTTCTATTCTGTCAGCGTGTTCCATATTACTTCACCACGCTTTCAGGAACAACAACGTTTTCAAACTTCTTGTATGCATCGAGATACCATTCCTTCTTGTCGCCGTTGTATGTCAGCTCATAGTACATACCGTCAGGAAGTGTGCTTGCAAGCAGATACTTCCAGTTCTGGAGAGCCTTGCACTTCCATACGGTGTAGACCTCAAACTCTGGTGTCGGGTCTGACTTGTCGAGATGTGCTGCGATATAACCTCTGACAATCTGTAATGCTTTTTCGTCCATGATTATTTCCTCCTAAACAAAAAAGCGGCACTATCATTTGATAGCACCGCTTAGCTCTTATGTCTCACCGCTTAGAGACACGTTATTATTTAATTTCATCTCTGTGTACACGCAGTATCTTTACGCCGTCTTTCTTTGGCATAATCTCAACTCTGTCGCCCTTTTCAATGGTCTTTTGTATCTGCTCTATTTGAGCAGGAGAAAGGATGTATTTGTTCATATCAAATTCCTCTAAATGTTGCAATGATGCAATTTTCAGTCTTGCATTTTACCGAATATGAAGTCCCAGCTTCTTCAACAATAATCTTATTTCCGCAGCGAGGACATTTTTTCTCAGTCTTGCCGTTTTTTATAATATCGTTTTCGGCTCCAACTAAAAACTTATGCTCTTCTATTGTTGTTTTAGTAGCCATACAAAGTCCTCCTTATAAAATCATTATTTTTGATTGTGACACCTCTCTCCTTAGCTCTTTCAAGAGCATCAAGCACAAGGTCTTGTCTCTCTTCATCACTAAGGTTCGGACAATTCTTAGCAGCCATATAACTTGCTCTGAATTCGTCGTTCCACGCTCCCTTCGGGACATCAGTTCCTCTGTTAGCTCTATGACCATAGTATTCATGTGCAAGTGCTGCTCTTGCTGACATTCTGTCTCTTGGATGCTTTGAGCTTAGATCAGGAAGTATATCTCCTTTTACTCTAATCTCGTCAAGTACATCATCATATCCTGTTCGCCTTCCGACGTTGAATTTAAAAACATTTAAGTCAGCTCCAATAGATTCAATATCTTTTTTCAACGCTGATATTTCATCATCTGTAAGGATATGACTTGGTGCTGTTCTCAAACCATTCGGAAGGTTTCGTGATGTTATATTCCTTGATTCTATTATATCATTTTGCACAGAATTGTCAATAGACTGATTGTTAATTTTCTGCGGTATAGGCGTATCTTTGTACTCTGGCTCGTTGGCCGTTAGAGCAGGAATGTCAACCGTTGCAGGTGCGCTTTCAGGCGTTCGCTGTGGCTTGCCTGATGGCTTGGGAGTATTGTTACCCCTTGCAGATGTCTGAGCGCTCTGAGCGTCGTTTTCGATGTATTTTTTATACCAGTCCTTGTATGTCATATCCGCAGGGACTCTAATGCGATTGCCGTCTTTATCTTTTGCAATGCGGACATCAGGCATACCTTCGTCAAAATACGCTATCGTCGTCGAACGGCAGTTCGGATGCATTGCAGGTAGGTTCACTCCTGCCTTTGCATCCTTTGTCTCGAAGACCTTGCCGTCCAGTTCCTGACAGATGGATGAGGTCCTTGTGTCGAGCGTTGCAGTGAACTTATAGCGGTCAATGTCAAGTGCTGAGTAAGATGCCAGCTCCGCTTGGTTGCAGGAGTAAGTCGTTTCGGTGCGTATCAGACGGACGCTGTTGTTCATCGATTCGCCGAACCGCTCCGAGAGCCGTCGTGAGGTCTTGTATATGCTCTCACCTGTCATTGCAGCAGTTGTCAGGAGCTGCTGCACGTCTTCCGAGAGCTTCGATGTATTCCACCATATTCGCTGTGAGTAGTTTTTACCGCTCCACTGATCGTTGACGATCTGATTTATCAGCCTTGTATTGACGGCTGAAAAAACAGGCTGTTCACCGATGCCCTGTGCTATATCGAAAATGGTGTGATAATACGCTTCCGGAATAATATTCCTGAGAAAGCTTGTTGTATCATTCAGCGTTACACCGTACAGTTCCTGCATACGCTTGTTAGTGCTTTCCAGGAGAGCTGTTAACCGCTTCATGCGGTATTCATATGCAAGTGTTCCCTCGTCGCCAATGTGACGGAGTATCTTTGCTATTTCAGACTGCACATAATTGCAAGTCTGATTATATGACTTGTTTATTATCTTAGCCTGCTTGATAGCTGATATCTGATATCCGTCCATGCGACGATTAGCACGGTCTATCCAGTACTGTTCATTCTGCGTCATTGTTCTGAGTTACAGCAGCCGTTGACATAACAAACTGCTCGTCCATTGCCTGCCGTTTTTCCTTTGCAGCTTCTTCAACTTCCTTCTCAGGATCCTCGACAAACGGTAGTTGCGCCACTAACGTTTTATTGCTGCATATACCTGAAAGATTTCCTATTACCTGCGCCAGCTCGACAAGGTTCTTCGGAAGATTTCTTGTAATCGTTATTGTTACGTTTTCAACGTCAACAGGCTTCTTTCCTTTGATAGCAAGTATTGCTGAGAATAGCTTGATTCGATATCTCAGGCCTTCCTTGATGTAGCGTTCCTTCTTCTTCATGAGCTGCATCAGGCCCCAGAGCTTGAACTGCATTGCCACTCCACTGACATTAGCTGCAAAATGCTCATCGGTCAGATCAGGGATATAAGAAAACTTGTGAATATCCTTTGCAATTGAATCACTCAGGAGCTGGTCGCCCTGCTGATCTGCCTGCCTTGTCAGGAACGAAAGGTCACTGCCTTCTGTGAGCTCGATAACGCCATTGTCTTTAATGTCCTGATATGTCTCGGCTTTCTCTTCCTGATTGTAGCCGAGTGTCTGTCCCTTGAGAACCATGAGAGAGTTAACGAAGTTCTCTTTATCGTCAATTCGGTTCGACTGTTGCTTGTTATATCCGTCTATCAGGTAGATGAGCTGCTCGAAGTCACCCTGTAAGAATCTGTTATTATAAATCTCAATGAGTGTTACCATGCCGAAGGGATTGTTTTCTGTAGTAACTTCTCCGTCCAGAGCATAGTCAGCAGTTAAATGGAAGCGCATATACTGTGTATCTGTGCTTATCTCTGCATCATAGCCGTTGACCTGCTGTGTTACTGTATCTCTTGTCTCATGATAGTAGACACCTGCAACAGGCAGGAGCTCAACGGTGCTGTTGTATATAACAAAGGCCTGAGAAGGATGAATGCTTGCTGTCTTCGGTATCGGTGAATCGTCTGAGGACATATATACAAGCTCATAAGCTACGCCATAAATTGACTGGTCCTCTGCATTGTCGTTGTCTTGTACGTCAACTTCCGCAGACTTGAACCATTCGAGCAGGTCGGTGAGGTCTTCCTCTGACTGATAAGAAACAGGTTCACCAATCAGGAAGCCTGAGCCGATATCTGATATGTACTTAGCATAATTGCAGACAACGTTATTACATGGATCATCTCTGCGCTTAGGTCTGCGGAGCAGGATATCATGCTTGCCTGTATAGTAATCTTCTAAACGCTGATACCGTGCGCTCAGATTATTCCTGTGCATCTTGATATACTCACATATTTTCTGCGGAGTAACCTCGGATGCATCTTTAAGTAAAAATGACATTTTATCATCCTCTCAGTTTCGATGTGCCGACCTTAGTTGTAGCAAGTGTGGTTTCTGCAACGCCTGTTGTAGCATCTGGAGCATCGTCATGTGCGTTCTTTCCTTCACGCTGGTATCGGTTCATAGCTTCATAATATTCAGGGAAGCGGTCACGCCAGTTCACAGGATAGTATATATGCTGCATTACCCAGGTCGAGTGCGTGAGGATCCTTGCTTTCTTGTTAGCGGACTGATGAAACCACGTCCAGATTGTCCGATAATTATGCAGCTGCTCCTTTGAGATCCGTTCAACGTTTCGGGAAAATCCTCGGCCACCGTTATTCGATTCAACCCGAGCATTGTTTACTTCATGTTCCTTGTGCCGGCGAGCTGTCTCAGGCTCTGTGATCTCCATAGGCTCCTTGGAAAAATACACATCAAGGATATATGCTTCCTTCTGATAAACTCCCCAGATGATTGAGCAAAGCCAGTCGTCGCCTTCGTCGGCTGTATCGGTGTAGCTGAACACGCCCTCGAAGTGTGGAGGAAGCTCTGTATAAGTCTTGAAGGAAGTATACAGCTTGCCTTTGAGATCAATCGGCTCCTGCTGATAGTTTGCACTTGCAATGTCGGCTCCCATTGCCTTGATAGTAGCTTGATAACTTTCAAGGCTCAGGATCTTAGGGCAAAGCATTGTATCTGTTTCTTTGTTGTAGGCCTTCATACAGATGTGCCTGTATGCTATGCCTTCATTCTGGCAGAAATCCAGATACTTGCCGGCGAGATCATCAGATGCCCAGCGTGTCATAATAATTATGACTTTCGCACCTTCTTCACGACGGCTCAGCATCGTGTTCGTGAACCATTCCCAGTGCTTCTGCTTTGTGTTCTCGTTGTTTGCTTCATCAGCGTTCTTGATAAGGTCGTCTATGATCATCAGAGTGCAGCCGAAGCCTGTTGCTGTACCTGTCGGAGAAGTGGCGAGATAATTGTTGTATCCGCCTTCAAGGCTCCAGAGATTCATAGCTCCGTCGCCGAGCTTGATGCGAACATTTGGAAACACGTCAGAGAATACAGCTTTGTATTTGTCTGCCTTGACTTCTGATATAGTGTTTCTGACATTCTTTGAGAACATCGTTGACAGTGTCTCGTTGTATGAGCCAATCATAATTTTGCGGTTGATATCCTGCCCGAGATACCACTCAGCAAAGCAGCAGGCCGTTCGTGACTTTCCGTGTCGAGGAGGAAGGTTAATGATCAATGCTTTCTCTTCGCTGTCAAGGAAGTTCTGGAACTCGTTACAAAGGTCAACAAGGAACTTTCTTTCAGGCTTATAGAAGTCAGGAGCTTTCAACCTGCAGTAATCAAAGAAGCTTCTTCGTGCGAGTTCTATTCTCGCTCCGAGTTTTACTAACTTGTCAGTCTTCTGCAAGTTTCCTCAGCTCCTCAGTAGTCAGGTCCTTAAAAGGATTGTTGATCTCTGCAGAAATGTTTCCTTCAATCTTTGTTACATATTCGCCTGTCATTTTGTTGAGCGTGTCGATGGCTCGGATCCTGTCCTGGTCCTCGCCGCTGCGAGCAATGTCTGACAGTACTGCCTGACGCTCATGAGCTGTCATTATGCGCTCATCCTGAGCCTTCTCGGTGAGCTCTCTTATGTATTCGGCAACATTAGTATTTTTTAGTAACTTATCAGCGTTTTGCCCTGCAAATTTCTCCGAATACCCTGCTTGCACTGCGCTCTTTGTGGCATTACCGCTCTGAGCGTAATATTCAGCAAATTTCTTCTGCCTTTCATTCACGGTAACACCGCCTTTCTATATGCAAAAACCGCCACGGGAGATCTATGTGACGGTTTTGCGTTTAATCAGGAGGAGAATTTTACTTATGTGTATGGCAAAGCGCTATGATGCCGACGTGGTATAAGCCACAACACAACGCCGGCAGCGCTTTGATTGGTTGCAAGTGTTGGAGTCGAACCAACTATTTCAAGGTTATGAGCCTTGCGAGATAACCGTTTCTCTAACCTGCCATTATGGGGAGCGTATCAACTCCCCATCCAGAAAGGAGCAATTTATGAAATCATATCAGGACTTTTCCTACTTAAATTATAAATCATCTGTTGAAAAAAATCAATTATTGAAAGCAATGAAAATCTATTGTTTAATCAGTGCATATGCGTGAAAATCCTGTTGAAAACTCCTCGTTCAGCCAATTCTGAACGCATCCCTCACATCCGCTATAGACATACTTGCAGCAGCGCATTGTTTTGTCATGCCTTGATAAACCTACAACAGCATGAATCGGGCAAATGCCGGTGTTTTTTTCTATCGCCATAAGTAAGTCGTAAGTGCAAGTGTTAAGTATCCTGTCACGATTTTTCATCTTCATCCTCCAGTATGTGTCTATTAGACACACTAATTTTTACGGTTGTCAGCGCCTTCTGCGCTTATCGCTCAGCTGAGTCCTGATGTTGATGAGAGCAGCCTTGCGCTTGACCGCTCTCATGAAGTCTGACTCATCAGCACGTTTCATCTTCTCAGCATATATCTGTTCCCGATGCTCCCGGTCAGTATTCACCTCGCAGGAGCATTGATAATGCCAAATAATTCATATGGCAGCATATAGCAGGATGAGTGCATTCTTCAAACGATAAGAAAAACATTCCTGCACACTGATACATTTCCCATTTATAATCATCAAGTGTTTTCATCACTTACCCTCATCTTCGCAGAATGTCTCATAACTATCTGGATCAGCATTTAAAGGTACATTGATCTCGGCATCAGCCATAGCTTCTTCCTCTGTATCACCTGTTCCTTCGCAATATCCGCTAAAATAGCATATTACTCTATACTTCATCCTGCTCACCCTCCCATTTTGCTGGAACAGAGAAGTCAAATCCACTGCCCCTGTTTGTAAGCGATTCAAACAAATCATCTAAGGCTTTTTCAAGATGTTCTTTGTTGTTATCTTCATACAGCAAATATTCGTCGTAGTATCCGTTATCGTTGAAGCACGGTGTGAATGCCATCAGCTTATTGCCTTTGATGTCAACGGACTCGATGTGAGCCATATTAATGAGATTTCCGCTCTGAGTTTTAATTATATACATTTCTTACTCCTTTCCGACGATCTGAGCTATCCTGCTGTACAGCTCGTCAGCCTTGTTCTGATCCTTGTAATTTGCGAAGAACGCAGCTCGCAGCACCGACTGGACCTCACGGAGCAGCTTCTTCATGTCGTTGATGTATGCTCTTACCTCAGGCTCGCTCATTTCTTTACCGTTAATCATCAAGGTATTCCACTCCTTTCGTGAGCTCGTCCATGAGCTCTCCATTTTCTTCGAGGAAAGATGTTGAATAGAAGCTTGTACCTTTTAGCAGCTCATTCTGTAATTTCCTGATGAACTTTTTCGCTTCCTTCAGCTCCTGGAGCCATGCAGCGAACTGCTCATGATCATTTGCACACTGCTGAAAGTGTGATGCAGTTCCGACATCGTTTATATCGGCTGCATCGTCTCTCTCGCATCTGTAGTTCTTAGCCACTTCCTCACAGTGACGGATTGCTTCATCTATCGTCATTTTCATCCCTCCACTTTCTGCACACATCGTCTTTGCTATGTTGATATATTTTACCCTTGAAAATATCACTTCTCAGCAAACAAATAACACAGCAGTTTTTACCACGTCTTTCAAGGAGTTTACTAACCTCGCCATAATAGCAGTTTTCACAGCATTTTTTATCATTCATTCTGCTCACGCTCCTCTATTAACTCAGCAATATCTTTCAAGTCGTACTTGATTACCTGCACAACATCGCCTTCAAAGTATGCTATTATATTACGAATATAAAGCAGAAGTAACTGCTCAATGTCTTTTTCTAACATTTTATATCTTGGAGAATCAGGAAAAAAGTCATAATTCTTGTAATGCCTATAGTGCAGAGGATCATATTTCAGGTGTGCAGCAATATTTTTTCTTTTTATGTCTACTGGTGCTATTTCCATGTGGAGTTCTGTATCTTCAAACGAAAATATTGATGGTTCTTCCGATATAACAAATTTTGTTCTCACGCCGTTTATTTCCTTCGGGATCTGCTTAATGCAAATTTCCTGCAATGCTTTTTTTATATTCATTCGTACTCACCGTCCATATCATCTATTCTCACTCTGATTTCAAGCTGCCCTCTGAGGAAGGCGTTTTCTCTTTTCAGACGTTCGTTGTCCTGTCTGACCTCACTGGAGTGCTTCATACCCTCGTTGAAGCCGGCTGTGTATCCCTGCCTGAATGCCTGCTCCAGTTCGTCGTTGACCTTCGTCATTATCTTGTCTGTGGTCTCACTCACAGTAGCTTCACAGTGTGGACAAGCCTGACGCCCTTCGGGAATCACTGTGCCGCACATCACGCACATGTTATCAGGTGTTTTTACTTTCATTGTGTTTCACGCTCCTCTTGTAATCATATTCAGTGCATTTACAGCAATAACCGCCGCACGTTGCTTGAAATATTTCTCTTACTCCAGTGCACACATTTTTCATATTTCCATATTTTTCACAAAATGCAAAACAACGCCTTGCTTTCAATACCTTAACGTTCTTATACTTCTTCATCATGTATCCTCACAAGCTGTCTGCTTATCTTGTTATGTACAGTTACGATACACTTCTGCTGCTCCTCGAAGCTGAGAGCCTGGAAGAGTTGTTCAATCATGATCTGAACATCTGCAAGCTCCTCGACGTAGTTCTCACGGTCTCCATGCTTGATAGCTGTTATCAGCTCGGCCATTTCTTCAATGGCCTTCTCCTGCTGGTGAACCTCGCCGTAGTGGTGCAGGATCGCTCCGCACTGGAACCTTAATTCATCATTCATTTGTTTTATCCTCCTTCAGGATTATAGTAGTGTCACTGGCGGAGTAACCGTCACGGATCCGCTTCTGATATTCAGCACATATCTCCGTGAACTGCTTGTACTCCGTCGCCATTCTGTTGTATGCCGTATATACTTCTGTCTTCTTGTCGTGCCCCTGCTCCTTCGTGAGCCTGCCGGCCTGATATGCTGCATATACTCCGAGGAGCATATAGTACAGCATCGCCTCAGGCGGTCGCAGGTCCTTCGGAGCAGGCTTGTTCGCAGCTGCTGCACGTTCAATTTGTTGTAACAATTCTGACTGCATCTTCCACACTCCTTGCTATGCCGGCTTTACATCCGTACCGGAGCTGCATCTGATCTATGAAGTTTATCTGCTCATCACTTGCAACGCCGATCTCTGTCTTGACCTCGATGAATGTTATCTGTCCATCCTTGATAGCTGACAAATCGCTACGACCCTTGGCTGCTCCTGTTGTGAAGTATGGTATCTTGTCGAGCTGTGCCCTGAGTTCTGACGGAGCTGCACGTTTAAGCTTGTCCATGAGCTTCTTCGGTATCAGATAGCCGGCTCCGATGTTAATCCTTTCTGTGTAGTAGCCAAGTTCTGAGAGCTTAAGTCGTATCTGGTTCTGCAAATCATGTTCCGACATGATTACACCACCTTTCAAATTCTTTTATTTCTTCCTCTGTCGGTTCGTCCTCTGGTCTGCCTTGGTCATATCCGAGAGTGCATCCGCATTCAAAGGTACAGCCTGCCAAGTCCTCAGCGGTCTCAACCCATTCAGGATAGTGTATCCATCCCCAGCGGCATTCCTGACAAAATTTTATAACCGGATCAATGCAGCGTGTAGGTTTATCGGTCATACTCCTATCACCTTTCTCATATAGTTATATTTATCTGGTATCGGTATATCGTTCATGGCTGCATACCTGATACACCATGCAAATTTGTACTTGTGCAGTTTCTGGAACTCGACCACCTCAGGCCACGTTCTAAGGTCCGCATCAGAGAGTCTGGTGTTTCTGATATCTTCCTGTCGCTGCATCTCAACAAGATCTATCTCAACGACCTCTTTATCCTTCCGCTGTATCTCCTTCACAGCAGCATATCCGCAGTACGGACATTTCTGCTTTGTGGGAGGATAAACCGAGAAGCACATCGGGCACTCTCTGATCTTGATCATGTTCTGCTGCTTCGCCTTCGGCTCCAGCGTCCATTCCCTGTTGTCGTCTGGCAAGCCGTGTCTTACAACATTGCCGCAGCAGTCAAGGATAATTGCTGTCTTGCCTTCCTTATATCGCATACACCTCATATTCTGTTGTACTGCAAGTGCTAAGCTCTGTGTAGGTCTGAGCAGGATAGTAACTTCAATATCCTTATCATCAAAGCCAACACCGAACAGGTCAACATTTGAAACAACAGTAATCTTGCCTTGTCTGTATTCTGATACTATCCGCTCACGTTCTTTCTTCGACATAGTGCCATCAACGTGAGCTGCTGTTATACCGTTCCTGTTGAACTCTTCAACTATTTCCTTACTTGCCTTGATAGAACCACAGTATATCATTGCCTTCTTGCCTGGTGTAATTTTCTGATATTGGTTAACCGTTCCAGAGAATACTGCTGTATTGTCCAGGAGTTTCTCAACTTCCTCCTGAACAAATTCGCCTGCTCTTGTATGCAGCTTAGATGTATCAATCAGAGGAAATGAAAAATATCTGTACTCTGATAAATATTTGTTATCTATTAACCATCTTGTTGATACACTGGTCAGAAGATCTTCAAACAGATTGCCTAAGCCACCTTGATTTAACCTGCATGGCGTTGCAGTGAAACCTATCTTGAAGCTGTCTGAGAAGTATTCAAACACCTTCTCGTAAGCCTGATTGAAAACGTGGGTTTCATCGACGATGATCAGAACCGGTTTCTGTATCTTACTTAACCTTCGTCGAGCTGTCTGGATCATCATTATGTCACACAGTTCAGCATTGACATTGCATAAATTGAAGAACGTATCTGATATCTGTTCACACAGCTCAGCTCGATGCACAAGAAACAGAACTCTGTTGCCTTTATCCGTTGCAGCTTTGGCAATGGCTCCGGCGACTATACTTTTTCCTGCTCCACAGCCAATTGTGAACACGACTGACTTGTGTGTTCGCAGTGACTGGCGGATATCGTTTACTGCTTGTAATTGATATTCTCTGAGCTTCAAAATCTCACCTCTTTCTAACTGGCTGAGTTAATACTCTATTAATGTCCCAGCCACGTTTTATTCTGTTCCATATCACGTCTCTTGATATACCTGTTATCTTTGCCCATTCAGATACTGTATGAGCAGAACCATTGAATTCAAATAAACGTGAATTGCATTTGTTGTCGGCTTGATCTGGCATCGTTATCCAGCGACAGTTATCAGGCGCATAATCTCCATTAACATTAATTCTATCAATTGATAGTCCATCAGAATATCCGTTATTCATTGACCATTCATAAAACGCCTGAAAATTATCTTTCCATTCATCACATATTGTTATCCCTCTGCCACCATATCTATCATAACGATCAACATTAGGATTATAACAACGGCTTTTCATATTCCGCCATATATGATATAGTCTTGAATTACTTTTACCATGAGTTATTTTTGAAGCTGAGATATATTTACCTTTTGAACATCCACAGCTTCGGGTATTTTTTATAAGATTACTCCTTATGACTGTAATCTCTCTTCCACATTCACATCTGCATAAATAACGATGTTCTCTTTTGCCGCTTGGTCGGATATAATCTTCATCTTTGCTAATAACTGTTAGTCTTCCGAACCGTTGACCGGTCAGGTCTATCATCTTTGCCATTATGTCTCATCCTCCATTGGCTTGTCACTGAGAAGTGTGTCCTTTTCTTCGCTATATTCACCGCTGAGATAATCTGCAAGCTGTGGAATGTTCATGCAGCCTGCTCCGCCTTTTTCAAAAAAGGCCGCTGTCTCACAGATTGAATAATTAAACAGGAAATATGTCAGTTCCTTATCGGTCATACTTCTGATTTTGTCTGCTCTTGTCATTTCTGGTATTCTCCCTTCAAAGCATTCCTTTATTGCACGTTTTGCACATCATTGCACCTATATGTGCAATTAAATACTTGGCTATTTATAGCCGTTTATTTGCGTTAGTTGCACAGTTGCACCTATTTCGCACAACTTCTCGTCAGCGTTTTGCTATAACATAATATTACATATGTGATATATTTTTGGGTGTATATCCGGTAGAAAGGTGCAACTCGTGAAAATATATCGTTTATTCCGCTATATAGCACCTTTTCTGAGTTGCACCTTAGGTGCAAGAAAACCGTGCAACTCAGAGTAAATCGTTATCACTTAAGCTAATTTCTTCATCCGAAACCGATAGATGCATTATCACATATCTTGCGTAGTGACCATCGACGGAAGTGTACTTCGAGCTCTTGCCGTTCTTGTCCGGTTCTATCAGGTAGTTAGCTCTGAGCCACGATGTAACTGCTCTTTCATCGAATCCGTTGTCCAGCAGGGCCTTGCGGAATACAGTTGATATGATATAGGCCTTGTTGTTATCCTCGTCAACCTTGCCCCAGAATTCGCCGTTATTGTCCGATGTCTGGAAGCGGCTGCCGTTGATTGCTACCCAGTCACACAGGAAATTGTAAGCTCTCTGCCCTGCTGATACTTCAGACTTCTCTTTCAGAAATCCTGATATTTCTTCGACTGTCAGGACCTGTCCTGACTTGAATATGAACTTGTCTGCCAGCTCGTCAGCTACCAGCAACATTGCCGCAGCCATTGCCTGCTTCTCTGTTGAGTCACCGCTTGACAGCTTCTTGAACAGCTCTCTGTATCTGATTGTTGCCTGATCTATTACATCATCAGTCAGTGCTTCAATGAACTGTCTGCCTGCGAAGCCGTAGTTCTGTTTGATGATCGCTGACGTTGTGAAGCCGTCCTTGATCACGCTCTCGGAAGCTCTGCACTCGATATCTATAACTCTGTTGACTGCGCCAGCTCCTGCCGACGCTTGAACGATTGGTGATTCGCCTGTGGTAAGTATACACAAGCTCCACGTTGGTACTGTATCTATGCCGCCGGCTCTGTTTCCCCTGCCTCGGCCTACTCCCTGCGCCAGCTGATAAACGTCAAACTTACTGTGTCCGTGACTGTCCTTGCTGAGTTGCAGTTCGTCAATGCATAATGGTATGTTATTCAAAAAGGCCGCTGTGCGCTCGCAGGAGACCTGTGTGCTGTTGAACGTCTGAATGTATTGCCCTACGTCTGGATTGCCCCACACGCTTGCTGCAAGCATCAGAGCGACGGTTTTACCGGTTCCTGATTCCACTCCCCAGAGATGCACGAAGAAAGGAAGGCAGCCAAGCTTGTTAAGCAACGGACTTGCAAATGCAGCCGCCAGCATAATATGCGCTGTGAGCGAATCCCTGCGGCATTTTAGCGCTTCTGTGAGCCAGGTGGTATAACTACCACACTCTGATATTGCACCGTAAATGTTGCGGTAGTTTGCGTCTCCGTCGAAGATAAGATCATCAACGTAAGGCGAGAACTGAGAACCGTCGCCGATGTAGCCAAGTCTTCCGACCGACTCCGTCTCTTGTATAAGATCAGGATTCAGTGTCTCGATGTCGCATAAGTACTCGGAAAGCAGCTTGGCCGACTTTGACGTTACGGAAACGCCCAGCGCTGCATATTTGATTACCTTCGATGCGTCAAAAAGTTCAAGCTTGGAAGCAATAAACTCACGCCAGTACTTCCCTTTCGAGAATGCTATCTTAAGCTTCTCCTCACCGGTGTCGATGTTTACAAGTCGTTCTACCGGCATGATCGGATGCAAGCAAGCAAATTCATCACGCTCTCTGGTAACTTTTGAAACTCCTGTGCTGTCGCAGTGCCATTCACCACATTCCAGCTCGATTGGCTGTCCAGGAAAATCCGAAGGATTCAGAAGCGTCAGAGATGACTCGTTGACTCTTCTCAGACCGTTTTCATAAGACTTGTACATCTTCTTAAACGCTCTGCATCCGCATCGTGCTGCTTCTATGCTTATGCGCTCCAGAGCTCGCTGTCTCAGGAACGCTGACGGCTGATTGAATACTTCCTTGTACGGTTCCTCGGTGTCGGTGAAGTCCGTCAGGCTGTAATGGTACCGCCATTCAAGACCGTTCATGTCTTCGGGGGTTATGCCACCGTCCTTAGCAATATCAAGGCATCTTGTGAATAGTTCCAGCTGCCCCGATTGCTTCGCAGCGTTCCTGAGCTCTGTCAGATTGTCCGTCAACGCTTCCTGCGTGCCGCTGCTGTAAGCTATATCTCTAAGGATATCAATAACCGCTTCTGCTTTCGCTGTGGTGCCGTCTTTGTTGTAGCAAGCCTGCGCCTGCTCGTTCGTTAATGTAAAAATACTTTCACCTTCTCTCAATCATATTTTTGAGAGAATACTTAAAACGGAACGTCGCCGTCGGAAAGGATCTCCTCGAAGTCACTGAGATTGCTGTATGCCATGCCATCTGTGTTCGCTGTCGCTGGTGCCTGTGACGGAGCAGTAGCAGCTGTGCCCTTACCCATGATGTTGATGTATTCGCAGTTCAGTGTTTTGTATGTCTTGCCGTTGTAGTCATTTGTTTCAATCTTGCCGACGCACATCACTGTGTCGCCCTTCTTGATGTTGGCTGCGTATCTCGCCAGATCGTGCCAGGCGATGCAGTTAGTCCAGATTGCTTCTCCACGCTCGTTCTGGTTCTGTGACGGCTTTGTGCCGACCTTCACGCTCCATTTAGTGTATGTCTTACCGCCCTGAGATGTCTTCATTTCAGAATCCTGTGCAACGAAGCCTGCAATTACGAAGCTTCCATCTTGCATTTTACTATACATTATTATCCTCCTTGTGCTGATGAATATAGACGTATTCGCTGTTCTCGCCTATGTTTTCAAGCAGCCATTTGTCACATTTTTCTTTGCTCAGATGCGTTCTGAGTACCCTGTATTCGTATATATACTGTCCGAGCACTTCCTTCGCCCGAATTCGTTCCTGTATCTCAGGTTCGCTGTAGTTAGCTTCAACGAGATATAAATCATAGTTCTTTGCTGATATTCCTTTGACTGTGGATGTATCTGTGATATATATAGCTTTTTCATTGCCTGAGAAGATACGCCATCCGCAGTTAGGCACATCATGATATAACTGTACAGGTGATATCATAAACGTACCATAATTGTAAATCTTTCCGATTTTCAGCAGGTCAATATTGGCCTTGTTTACTCCGCAGGCTACTACTGCCGGCAGGAGCCATTCGCAGCAGGCAAATCGGAGTGTCGGGCGTGATGCTGCAAGCATACGGACAGCCACGGGATTAAAGTGATCTGAGTGTATGTGTGTCAGCAACACTATTTTCAGATTTTTTTTCACGAAGTCCAGCGACCTGAAGGAAACACCGCAATCAATCAAGATATAATCATTAAGGACCACCGCGTTTCCGTCCGAACCTGTAGCAATGATTTTATAATTCATCGAAACTAACGTCTATCGGCTCATTCTCAGGCTGTGAGACTATCTCAGGTTCTTCCTGTGGGATGATCTCAGGCTCTGGATATGTCTGCTCGTCAATCACTGGAAGCGGCATCTCGTCAGCTTCGTACATTCCTCCGAGGTCCTCAACAAAAGTCTCACGGAGTGCTCTGACCTTAGCGACTTTTTCAGCCATTGTGCCGCCTTTGGTTGCCCACTGAGTATTGAGATATCCGTCTCTTGTCTTCTGTGCGACCTCGTCAAACGCTACGCTGCAATATGTTGGATGCGTCCAGTCCTTGCGGTATACTTTAGCCCAGCCACCGACAAGCCTCTCGGTATCTCTAAGATAAAATGTACCTGCTCTCTCGATGATATCGCCTGTATTGATGTTCTGAACTATGACACCGCTCTCGATGCCGTCAAAGCTTGGATTTAAAACTGCACGTTTCAGAACTGCATCCTTGCCGACTACGATCTGAGCAGGGCTCTTGCCGTACTTGATGCAGTAAGCTTCTTTCAAAAATGGATTAAGCTTCCTTACCTTGCACAACTCGGTGAAAAGCTTAAATTCGGGAAGTGTGATTGTTCCATTCTCACTTCCGACTATGTACTGCTGTACGATTGACGGTGTAAGCGTGATTTTGCTGCCGTCTACTTCGTATGATACTGTCAGCTCTGACTTCATTTCCTGATTACTCATATAAACTCTCCTTTTCCTTACTGGTATTTATAATTATTATTATCTAAGAATGCTTTCAGCTCTCTGAGCTTGTCCTTTGTACCTGTTACCGTGAAGCGGAGTGTGTACACCTTTTCCTGTGGCTGCTCTTCTATCGGTGGGATGATCTTCGGCTCTGGCTCCGGCTCAGGAAGTGCGGAAGTGATCTCTGCGATGTGCTGTTCTTCTGCTTCCTTTTTGGCTTTGACTTCTTCCTGACGCTGTTTTTCTTCCTCAATTGCTTTGTGTCTTGCCGTTACTGTAGTGATTGCATATGATACATTCAGTGCCTTCTTGTATTCAACCAGTATTTCTTCGCTGTATTCCTGTGTATCGATGAGCGCCAGATCGTCAGATACTCTGTCGATGTATGCCTTAACCTGCTCTTTCAGGCTTTTTAAGCTTGCTGATAAGGTCACGTTAACACCTGTATGTATAAACTTAATAAAGTCAATATTCTTGCTTGTTAGGTACTCGTTAAAGTACTCTTCAACTTCCACTGCCTTTTTCTTTTTTAACTCGCCTTCAACAATTTCGATTTTGGATTTAAGCTCTGCATCAGCCTTCTTGTAAGTATCTGATACGCAGTCTTTATATACTGCCTCAAAGCTCTCATATGGAGCCATTACAGCCTGCTTGACTTCCTTGCGCTTATCTTCCCACTGCTTGAACTCGCTGTTAAGCTCTGCTCTGGCTTTCTTGACCTCTTTGACGGTCTCGTCGGTACAGATCAGTGAAGTTGCTGTCTGTACTCTCTGGATCACGGTCTCCTTGACCTGTGCAAGCTGCTCCACGATTACAGGGAGCTGCTTTACTACGATGATTTCATTGCTCATGTTTTTCCTCCTTAGAATTAATCAATATACTTCAGGACATCTCTTGCAAGTGCAAGAAGGCTGTCCGCTGTAACATCAATTGGTGGCTTGCTGTATTCACCTGCTTCGGTGAACCATACGACGGTGACAGTTTCCATGCCGTTGTCGTGAACCTGATACTCAAGCCGTAGTATCTTCGGGTATACTCTCTGAACAAGTGTGAGAAGTTCGCACCTGCAGAAGTAGTATTTCTCTTCCTGGACCTTATCCATGATTACCTCCTACTTCACAGCGCCTGTAAGACGCTTCATAGCATCGAAACTGTAGACCTTTACGCAGTCACCCTTAGGAACAAAATCGCCGTTTAAATCGTAATTGTCATACCAGCCTTCGGGCGAATTTGTATCTATCATGAAGAAATATCTGTCCTCTCCACTATGTTCGTTTATCGCCTGAGCTATTTCTTCAATCGTGAGCGTTCCACGCTGTTTCATAACCCAGTAGCCGTCGTCATCAAAGTCAAACTCGACTGATATTCCTCTTTTCATGATGTTCTACCTCCTACTGCTGCTTCGGGGCAGATGTCTATCAGATCATCACGTACAGCCGATGATTTAACTGTTAAGTCATCGTTTTTGTACTTGCCGAGTAGCGTTCTTACTCTGCGCTCTGTGGATCCGCAGCGCCTGCAGTCACCGTTGAGAGCACCCAAAGCAAGCATATACACATCTTCCAGCGCCTCGTATTTGTGAATGGTTCTGTATGTGCTTGCTGAGCCGGTGCACTGATAGTTTGCTTCAGCTTCTGCCAGCTTCTTGCGAATACGTTCCAGTTCTTTGGAATACTCGGCATATTTGTGCTTTTCGTAATCTGTCATATCTTACCCCCTCTTCTTTTCTGTCATAAGTGCCTTTGTCATAAGGTTGATAACATCAAAGAAGCCCTCGCTCACAACGACTTTATTCACATAGTCAATAGTTATCTCTGATGCGCTTTCATTGCCGACATACGTCAGGTTTTTCACGGAAGTTATGCGTTCCGGTTCGATATCGAACGTGATGCCGTTTTTCTCTGTCAGTGATATCATTCGTGTTCCTCCCTCCATTTATTTAATGCATCTATATCTTTTTGGAATTCTTCGATTTCACATTTAAGCTCTTCGATGCGGTTGAGTCTTACATCAATCTCATCAGCCAGATCTGTAAGCCTGGATGAAATTGCACGTCTCACAACCGGTGGTATCTTCTCCGGTTCTGCCGGAACTGGTTCTTCTTCCTTGCGGAGCTTTGCCTTCGCCTTGTTGAAGAACTGCGGCTTATATCCGCCATGCTCACACAGGACATTGATTATGCCGTCAACCGTACAGGCATTTAAGTCTGCAAGGATTTTCAGCTGTTCAGATTTGTCTTTTGCCTGTCTGTACCTTACAACGATTTCATCTGGTTTCATTTCCATTATTTTTACCTCCTAAAACTATCCAGAAATAATATAAGTCCAGCTCCTTTTCGGAACATCCGTATTCTATATCTTCTATTTGAAAGAATGTCATTGGTCTGTGCATCTGCACAAGACGGGCAAGAAGCTGTGCCGCCTTACTTCTTCTTGTCATACAGCCGCCTCGCTCCCTGATGCTTTCTAAGCCATTTGATGTGCTTAGTAATACGCATGATACAATATGCTTCGATGTAGATAAATCCAAGCAGCACCATTACAAATAATGCTCCTATCATTTTGTTATGCTCCTATCTGATTTTTAGTTCGCCGCACATCAGCTGTATGATGTCAATTCTGCAATACTGAGATATTGCTACAAAATCATCATAGCTAAACTTACGCCACGGCTCTTTCATCCTGTTAGTCCATGTGTTTGCGGTAATTCCAAGCAATTCCGAAAGCTCGGAAACTGTGTAGTTCTTCTGTATAATTCTGAGGTTGTTCAAAAGTCGCTGGTGGTCTTTCTGCCTTTCGGATGCTTTCATATCATCACTCCCTTATATGTTCTGAATAACCTTGATTGCTATATCTGCAAGACTGTCACACGTGATATTAATAAGTTTCTGTGTACAGTTTCTGTAATTGATGATTACAAGCTCAGTACCGTCAACAGTTACGCTGTATTTCAGGTCTCTGACAGATGAATCAATCATTGCAGTTAATCCACCAAGCTCACACACGAAGCTTAGTCGGAATATATCTTTGCTTTCAGCCATACATCACACCTCCTTGCACTGAATACTCTCATCGAGTGTCTTTTCAACGATACGCATTATAATACGCATATCGCTGTAGCCGAAGGTCACTGCACTGCCATTACTCAGCAGCAGATTAACAATCTTATTGGCTACCTTAGACATCTCGTTCAGCTTGTATGGTGCGATAAGTTCAACGCCCTGCTCTGTTGCCTTATCCATTTCCTCTCTGAGTGTCATTTGTTCTCACGCTCCTTGTTATTCTCTGAATGTTGTCATTTAGTCAACATTGACTTTAAAAAAAATTTCATTGCTGACTTCTGCATCAAGATTAAGTAAACGAGAAAGCTTTTCAATCTCTGTCTGTTTAAACTCTGAACGATTATTAATTTTTTTCCAGAGCCCCTGACGAGTTATGCCTAATTCTTGTGCAATTGTTGCGCAAGTGAAGCCATTTTCCTTAATCTTGAAAGCAAGTAAAACGCTATCTGTCATTCGTTCACCTCCATTTTCTGTGTGACTATTTGTCAACATAATCAGTATATCACTTGCGTGACTATTTGTCAACATACGTTTACATATTATTTTTAATTCTATCTTTTGCACAAATACGCAAGTTAATTTTTGTTAACTTTTGTCACTGCATAAGCGTTAACTTATGTTGACGCAATAAAGAAAAAATGTTATAATAGTACGTAAGGAGGTGTACACCATGACTATAGGAGAAAAAATATATAAATTAAGAACAGAAAAAGGTATGACACAAGATGAGCTTGCTTTAGCTGTTGGATATAAATCAAGGTCAACAATTGCAAAAATCGAATCAGGTGAAAGAGATCCGTATCAATCTATGGTTGTTGCACTTGCTAAAGCTCTCGGCACTACTCCATCTTATCTTATGGGCTGGGAGAATAAACAAAACGAAAACGCCCTTGACGATGCCAAGAGCGTTGAAGAATTATTAAAAGAGAAAAAGACTAAAGAAAAATGGGATGCTATTCTCGATGAACTGTCTCAGGAGAATAGAGATCGTCTTCAGGAACAGGCTGTGCTTCTTCTTTTGAAGCAACAAGTCCAAGCTGATCAAGAAAGTTTTCCTTGGAGGAGATAAAATCCAAGCTACACTTGTTTTTGAGAGGTTAGATATGAGATAATATGGGTATTTTTAGTAAACTATTCAAACCAAAATATACCAAATGGCAGACATATCTTTCTACACGTCCGAACCATTATTATGATCTTACGCCTTCTCCAAATATTAAGATAAACCGTTCTTATTCGCAGCTGAACGCCAAGAATTATTATAAACAGTATAATGAAAGCGTAAATTTAATTGGCACTACAAAGAAGCCTGATGTATTCTTTCAACGTTATGACTTTGCAATTACACGAATTATCGGTCTTATCTATATGAAGAAGTATGTTAAGATTGAAGGTAGCGACCTTCCAGAAACCGCTGAAAAGCTCATAGACCACAAGCAGGAGTTTGTGCATGAATTAATACTTCGTTGCAGCAATGCTGTAGAAGATAAGCTCTTAACGCTCAAAACAGCAAAGAGCAAAGAAAACAATATTAATAAGTTTGAATCTTCATTTCAGCCTTTTTACGGAGAAATGTCACCTGATAACATTAATTATGTAACCGAACTTGCTAATGAATTAAGGCGACTATACCTTTGGAGGTGATCCTATGGCAACAGCTAAGCAGTTACCTTCCGGCTCTTGGCGTGTGAGAATATACGACAACGATCTGAAAAAGCAAATCAGTTTTACTTCTCAGCTGCCAGGCAAAGCCGGCAAAGCTGAAGCTGAACTTATGGCAAGAGAGTACCAACTCGGCAAGAAACAGAAAAAAGATCAGGGAAAGACTGTCGGTGACTGCATCGACGACTATATCTCAACAAAGGAGAACATCTTGTCGCCGTCATCAATCGACAGTTATCGCCGCATCAAGCGAAACAGCCTTGCAGAGTTGTGTGATATCCCTGTATCAGATCTGACAGCCCTGGACGTCCAAAAACATATAAACAAGCTATCTCTTACCAAATCCGCAAAAACCGTGTGCAATGCTCACGGCTTTTTAGTATCCGTGCTAAACGTTTACGCCCCCGAACTGCGCATCAGGACAACACTCCCGAAAAAGCAGAAGCACATCAAGCAACTTCCGAATGTTGCCGATGTAATGCGTGCTGTGCATGGTACGGACATAGAATTGCCATGCCTACTTGCAATGTGGTGCTCCCTCAGACTGTCAGAAGTCAGAGGAGCAAAGAAAAAGGACATAAAAAACGGAGTGCTGACGATATCGAGAACAATCGTCACTGTTGACGGAGAGCACATCGAAAAGGAAAGCACAAAAACGATTGAGAGTACACGGCAAATCAAACTGCCTGATCATATCCTGCGACTTGTGGATGCCCTTCCGGCAGAACAGGAGTATCTTACCACGTACACACACAGCATGATATACAAGCGGCTTGTGGCATATCTGGACAAGGCAGGAGTTGAGCGTATATGCTTTCACGATTTGAGACATCTGAATGCAAGTGTAATGCTTGCTCTCGGTATCCCTGACAAGTATGCTATGGAACGGGGAGGATGGAGCACGTCCAACATCATGAAAAGTGTATATCAGCATACTTTTAGTGCAGAACGTGAAGCGGCTGACAAGAAGATTGATGACTACTTTTCAAGCGTTTTAGACGCGATTTTAGACACAGCAACTAAATAATGCCTATTTTACGTGGTTGGCGTAGAGTTCAATTCTCCTCGCCTCCACTTACGTTAAATCGCTGATATCTTTGGCTTTTGTCGAGATATCGGCGATTTTTACTTTATAAATCTATAAAAAATTAGCTGCGAAAACAAGTATTTTATATGTGAAAACTAATATTTTTAGACCAAATTAGACACGATTTTAGACACGGCACGGAAAGAAAAAATGCACAAGTCTATCTCCAATAATTGTGCAAGTATACAAAATACACCAATTGGAGCAAAAACTATTGACATTGTACTCCGATTGGTATATAATATAATTACGGAAGAACACAAACCACATAAACACAGTAAAGGAGAGTTATTATGAAAAACATTATGAAAAAAGCATGGGAAATCTACAGAACATTAACAGGCGACCATATAGCAAAATTATCAATGGCTCTCCGCATGGCATGGCAGGAGGTCAAAAAAATGGCTAAGGAAATATTTAACGGATTTGCAAAAGTGATTATCCCCGGCAGAGAAAACTATAGTGACGATGAAAGCTCTAAGTTTTTAACGCTGAAATCGTGGAATAAAAACGGTATATCAAGGATATACCTAAATGATTACAAACGCAGAACCATAGGGTACATAGGTGCAGAAAATCACGAGTTTACACTTATCGATAATTGCGGTCTCCGCAGATCAGAAATCGACTCAATCGTAAGCGAATTTACGAACACATACGAGTTTTAATCACAATAGCCGAGCCGGAGCGGCTGACCTCCGGCAGAAAAGGAGAAAACTATGGAAATTAAAGAAATTATCAGAGTAAACGGTGAATTTGGGTTTGGGCAAATATCAAACAACCCTCACGACTACTGGACGGGCAAAAACAATGGTGATGTAATCTTGTCACTCGCAGGAGATGACAAGCTCTGGGCAATTATTAAGACAGATACATACTGGATATACGTGTATAGCGCATTTAACAGCTTCGCTTTGCTGATTGCATCAGGTGACAAAAGTCACCTGCCAGTAACCACAATCAAAACGACAAAAACATACCGCAATACGGTCTCCCCGGAAGCACTTGTAAGCGCCGTCGAGGAAGAATTGAGGTATATCAACATTGCTAACGAACAATACAAGCTTTCAAGCCTTGCCAAATGGCGGAAGGCATACGGACTTACGCTTGATGAGTTGGCAGAGTTAAGTGGTGTAAACCGCACAATGATACACCGCTTTGAAAGCGGCGAGCGCAACATTAAGCAGGCAAGATACGACACTTTGTGCAAACTCGCCGACGCTCTCCAGAGGACAGTCAGCCAAATTACTTATTGACAAAGATAAAAAACAATGATATAATATAATTGCTGACAGATTTATAATCTATCAGTCGCTTGCAGAGGTATGGCTTGCAAGTGGTCGCCGCACCATCCTGCGGTGTCGGATTTAAAATATTTTGATTATAATTGGATTAATGGCTTTAGTTTTTTTGCTAAAGCCATTTTTCTTTATATAAAAACAGACCGCCCAGAAATGGACGGTCTGTTTTTTATCTCATTTCATTCATGAGACGTTCGATTTTCATTCTGGAGTTGTCGTCAGGCGCTTTCATCATGAGTTCTTCAAGTTCGGAGCGAAAATCCTCAGCGCTTCCGTCACGACTATACCCTCTGTTTGAGTATTTTCCACTACGGCTTGCACGTCTGCGCCCCGACATACCTCTGCCGCTGCTGCCACCGCCGTTTCCACCGTTTGTGTTGCTCTCATAGTAGTATCCGCCAGAATAGCCGCCGTCAGCTTCAAGCATCGCCACAACCGTTTTAATGCTTTTCAGCGTGTGTGTGAGTTTGTCGAGATACTCGATATCCCCTGCAGAAAGCTTTCCGTTTTCTTTTCTGATTTTTTCAACGCACTCGGAAAGTTCTGCGTTGATAGTTTCACAAAGTTCATATACTGTGATAGTTCAGTGTTGGATATAGTAGTAAATTTTTTCATAGTTTTTAATCTTCGCTGATTAATCCACTGTAAGTGTGGTCATCGTACTCCACGGTGACTTTGACCTGTTTTTTCTCCGCCTGTGTAGGCTGTGTGGTCTGGTTCGGTCTGTAGCCGTCGTCATATACGCCCAGCGCATTCGGTATGCCTGACAGTGTTTCAAGGTTTACGGCGTTGCCAGTGCTGAACTGCTTGCGCACACAGTAATGACAATGACTGCCCGTGCTAAATCCTGTACTGCCCTCAATGCCGATAATGTCTGTGATTTTTACTGTATCACCGTACTTACAACGGATTTCGGACAGATGCCCGAAATAGTAGTATAGCCCGTCGTTTCCTTTGATGCAGACGAATTGTCCGAAGCCCTGTTTCTGATTTGCAGGATTTTCCCACCCTGCATGGCACACAGTGCCGTTTACTGTTGCGTGTATTTCTTTACTGTCTATGCCTACAAGGTCATAGCCGTCATGCTCAGAGTGCTGTGTTTGTGTCATTTGGAATTTTCCTTCATATGGTGCGTTCATATAATTTCCTCCCATCCGTATACGCCCGGTTCCCAGACGTTGTTGTCAACTGTTGACTGCCATACCGTTCCATTGTGTGTGACTTTATCACCTGTCATATATGGATTAGTGCTGTCTGGCTGTTCCCATTCAGAGATAACGTCAGGAGCTACAACCAGTACCTTTGCCCAGAGTGACGGAGCTGTATCGGGTGTCCATGTGTCCTGTGATGTGTGTGTTTGCAAACAACTATACAGCACGCCGTCAAACTGTATGCGGTCACCTGTGATGTATCTCGTGTCTGCCTGCCATTCTGGATATAAAGCTGTCATACGGAGTGCGATATCTGCTGAGATATCAACAGCAACCTTTAATGCTTCTGCTACTGCTGTTTTGACTTCTTCATCTTTCAGCGGATTACTGTTGATATCAGTTTTCATTATCTGTATATCTTCATATACCTGCCGTAGCTGTTCAAATTTTGAACAAAAAACTTCTGAATTCATTTACATTTCCTCCATTACGCTTAAAAGAGCGTTCATATCACTGTCAGGCAATTGTTTAATCTTGCCTTTCAGTGCAATTTCTGGCGTTACTTGTGTGTCAACGTTTAGTTCGTTCGTTCCTTTGATTGATGTGAGTTGTGGTGTGATGATTGGTGTGTCAACGCCACTCTGATGCAGTACACCTGTTCCGTCAGCGTTACGCTTGATGTAATCTCCTGAATATAAAGGTTCATCAAGGTATACATTTTGAGTTACAGAGTTGAGCGTGATTGGGATTTTGTAACCGTGTGGTTCATACGGGATAGTGGTTGAACCTTCGTTGAGCATTAACCAATCGCCATTGTCGAACTTATCTTTTGTCGGCGTTATCGGCGATACGTTAGGTGATATGCGTTTGTAAAGTTTCAGTATTCCATCGCTCTCTGTTGTTATTGTGATAGGAGAGATGTTAGAAATACCACCATCGACTGTTTTTGGTTCCTGATTAGTTGTAGCTACTATAAATGCGGTTTGTCTTGGGCTGGTCCTGTACTCTACAATTGATGTAGACAAAGTATAAGTTGTATTTGGCAACAATTGAATTGGTGAATAATTGAAATAATCACCATATGATGTGAATACACTGTTAAAGTATGCGTTATAGTCAAACAAATTCGCCGTCCTATCACCCACACCCAGTACCTCAACGGGATTATCAGGCGTTGGAGTGCCGCTTTGAACAGTGTCTCCGTTTATCTGATACTCGGAGAGTGGCGTACCATCGCTTTTAAAGTAAATAGGTGGTTCAGCTGTTATCACTCTTTCGGACATTTCCCGCTGTGCTCTCAGTTTGGTATACAGGTCAGGCGGCAGTCCCGTTTTACGTGCCTTTAAGATATCATACAGACTTGTCACTGTACCACCCACTGTCCGTCACTTCCCATGCCGTAAAAATCGCCTGTTGAAATATCCCATGCAATACTTCCCATAGCGATTGTGTGACCTGTCAGACCTGTAACTGTTGGAAGGTCTGACGAACTGTCAACAGCAATTTCCATAATTTCTGCACCTGAAACGGTTGCTGTGCTCTTTAAAATCTGTACCATATCACTTACTGCCTTTCTTTTTTTTCTTCTTGACTACTGTAGTAGTCGTTGTTGTGGTTGTCTTAACGATTTTCTGTCCCATATGTACCTCCTATCGTGTTTCCGTCACCGAGGACAGCAACGTTATTTCCGTCACTGTCCTGCTCTATAACGGTTTCTTCGATTACTTCTGTCTTTGCCTCGACAGTATACTCAAATTCTTTCTGAGAATGGATATATACGCACAGCCAGATAATATTTACTGCAAAGAGTATTCCAATTAACGCAGAATTGATTATCTGCTGTCTGATTATTGCTTTTTCTAATTCTCTGATTGCACTGCATCCCATTATGCCCTCCTGCTATATAAGATTGAAAATTTTTGTCACGATTGCGCCGAGAGCTGTCGCAAGTGTGCCTGATAGTAACGCTGTTATCCATTTCAACTGCGTTGAGCAGGTCACAACGCTTTTGTCAAGGCTTGCGATTAAGTCCTTTGTCTCACTGTGTCTGCGGTCGCAGTTTTCCTTAAGGATAAACAGATCTTTGCAACGCTCTATGATTTTTTCCTCGTCATTCATTATTTAGTTTCCTTTCCTGCCTTGACACCAAAAAAGAAGGATATCACGACCGTGAATATTGTGAGGAACTTGTCTGCATCCATGCTTCCTTCCAGTGTCATATAACAAAACGTGTAGCAAAGCATTATAGTCACGATACTCTTGACCTCAAACAAAGCCAAGAGACGTTCAATTATAATTTTTTTCATGGTTACACCGCAAATCTTCTGAAATATGTAGTGTCATTGAGTAAGTCGGACTTAATATCAATGCCGCTTACAGAACCAATATATGCAAACGAACTTTTACCTGTCATTTCTTTCAGCTGGCTATATGAATACCAGTAAGCAACTAAATCGGTATTGTTCGTCCATATGGTATGGCAATCTTCAGAAAATACTTCTACAAGGTATCCGTTTCCTTCGTACTCATAGTACACATCACAGCGTTTTTCATAACTGTTCCAGAAGTCGAGATGTATTGCGGCATATGTATTTGGCGTTGTAGAGATGCAAATCATTGTTATTAATGCCGTAATTGCGCTTATAATTTTTTTCATTTATAAACACTCCTTTAATTATATTCGTATGGAACCCATGCGAATTTTTGCATATTATTCTTAATAAAATTATTCAACGCCTTTTCTATTATGCAAGACATGTAATTATACATCATCGGATTATAATGACCTGCTTTAAAGCTTCCTGAAATAAAAGCATCGGTATATACTTCTACATTTTCTAAGTTTATTGCGTATACATTGCTATATAATGAAGCAATATGTTCTATTGCACTATTATACGGAGCAACGTTTCCCTCTGACGAAGGTATCAAAAAGCAAAAAATCTTAGCATAAGGGTTGAATATTTTAAGTCTGTTGATTAAATAATCGTAATTGCCATAGAAAGAATTAATATTGTTGTTGTAATCAGACTTAATATCAGACGCTGTTCCTACCGTTTTAGTTTGCCTAACATCATTTACGCCAAGACCTAACATATAGCATGATGTTGGTATGTCTGCTTTTTCTATATCGGAATCTGTTGTTCCGCTTTGGTTAACATAACGCCAGTTTTCAGCTGTAGATGAACCAACGGCAAGATTAGTACAATCTCTATTTAATCTACTGCATAGGTATTCTATCCAGTTGTTACCAGCGGATCTTGCTTCTGCGCTATTAACAGTATGTGTGCCATCTGATGTATAGCCAGCCATTAAACTATCACCAATGCCTGTAAAAGAAGTAAACACCCTAAGAAAATCAACAGTCATTTCACTTGTTTGTTTTTTGATATTGGCAAATGACGATTTTGCAGATAGTCTTAAATTACTTTTTTCAGAAATTTGCATATCATGATTGTCGGTTCCTCTGATTGTTACATCAATATACGAACAGGTTTCTGATAAAATAACCTCTCCACCGTCTAACCAAGGATTAGTGCCGGATAAAGGCATTTTTTCAGCATCAAGTTGTATTATAGTTGCCTGATAATCTGCTGAAAGTGAAATCAGCAACGAAGAAAAACCTGATACATTTATGGGCGATGCGGTTCTTAACCGTGTCGAAGCTGTTAGTTTTTGATAAAATGTAGTTCCGCTAATATTAAAACTACCTATTTCATATTTTATAGGCAACAAGTGAAACTCTTTAGCTATATGATTTATGGAATTATATCCTTCCAGATCGTTTAAAACATCATCAAAACGTCCAGCAGCTTTCACTTCAATGCCGAACAACTCTTCATCGGTTATTCTTTCTAAGTCGTAATCAAGATGCGCAAAACTTATTGATATATACTGGGTATCATCTGATGCGATAATTTCGGCGACATTATATTTCTTGTTTGTATTAAAATTATTTGTCAAGTAATAAGTTCCATTTTTTTTCTCTAAAACTTTAGCAATTGTAATTGTTTCTGGTAATACTATATTTATTCGTTTATTTGGCGAAACGTCTATGTCTGAAATTGATGCACGATATGAGTTAGCAACATACTCTCCTGAATCTGTCAATCCTCCACGAATTGCATAAATTCTATTAGGGCTATTAATACGTTCAACTTCATTCAATTTTGCATATAATGGCACATCATAACTCTTAATTTTAAATGCGTTTTGCTGCTCATCGTTTACGCTTACCCTAATATATTTCGCAGAAGCTGGTACTCTTACAGGTGTTTCATACACCTCATACTCGCCGCTTTCTGATACTGGATACCGCAAACCGCTGCCACTAATAAACTCTTTATTGGCATCATAAAAAGCTAATCCATTGTCGCCTACATCTGACATCTTCCATATAGTAACGTATACTGTTTGATTGCTTTCAATAGGAATAAAATCAGTGGCTCTAAATACCGTAGAAGGATATACTTCGCCATTAAAATAATGTACGTATTGTTTGTCTGTAGATAAACTTATATTGTTAATATCGAATAATATCTTACAATTATTATTTTCGATATTTGGCAGACCTTCATTCAGTGTTCTTTTGAGTGTGCCATACTCCTCATCCAGTCTCTCTTTAAGCGTATCGTACTCTGTGTTGTCTGCGCCTACACGAGCCTGAGCCACCTCAGGAGCAACAACAGCTTCAGCGGTGGAAGATATGACTATCTGATTTATTTGTCCCTGTAAGTTTTCTGCTGTTGTTACATCTGCCTTGGCTGCAAGAGCAGCAGGCAGTCTATTCGTCGCATCAACAGCAACATCTACTGCTTCGACAACCGGGAAAACGTTAGTCTGCGGTTTAATTGTGTCTATTACTCTAACTGGCATTTATCTCACCTCGATCGTTACTCTGCCCAACGACGGCTGAACAGACTTATATACATTGTATGTCTCTATGTATTGACTCGGATTTGTTATCTGCATCTGAGCTACCTCGTTGAAGCCACCTTCAAAGCCGCCTACATAAAACTCAACTTCGCCAAGTCTTGCAGGAAGGGCATATATAATGTAATTACCGGATTGTGCATTGACTGTGATAGTTCTTGATTTATCACCGCTGAGCACTTTATTTTCAAGTGATGTAATACTTGTAAGGTCAATCGCAGTACCATAGTATATATAATTCTCAAATGCGATTGATATGCTTGACGTTGCATCACTCGCACCATCCGAGACATTAAGTGTATATGTGCGTGCCGAATTTACGCCTGTATACTGCTGACTTGTGCCCTCAACAGGTGTGCCGTTGATATTCTGCGATGTTGCAGGCTTATTCAACGTCCATGAAACATTGACCGTATTACTGCTGCCTAATTCACATACGGTAGGAGATGCCTGTAAGCTTTCAATTACAATGCCCTTGTATTCGAGAGCATCCAGTCTTGCTCTGATGTCCACTGCTTCGGTCTCTGTTGCGTACTTCTCGTCGCTTTCAGCTTTAGTGTATACTTCACCCTTGCTGTATGTTTCAGATTTTTTGTATACGTCGAAAGGGTAACGCTTGCCGTCCTCGATATCTCCGATAAATCTGTTTTCAGGTCTGAAACGGTTTCTATCGTCCATTTTATACCTCCTTTATCATTACTCGCTGTGGCTGCACAACAACAAGATCATTCAGAAATACAACAAGCTTTCCTAATCCTGATATAAGGTTTGAAGTCTGTTCAGCTGAAAAATCAGCAGTAATCATTTTATCTTCACTATCTACTGCGGAGCTGTTGTATTCGTTGATTACGCTGTGTCCTGCACAGTCTGTAATTTTTACTGTGAGTTTGTCGGTATCAGTCATAATATACCGCCACACTCTGTCTATTGTAAGCTGTATTCCACATACAGCCTGTTTTCCTTTGTATATTATCATAATCGTGCCTCCAAGGCTTCAATGCGTTCTTCAAGTTCTTGAAGCTTAGCTTTAACACTACTGCCTGAGAAATATAAATCTCCTTCAATGCGGACATTTCCAAAGAAGTTGAATTTTTGTCCGCCTGACGGAAATGTTCCTGAGTAGTAAAAGAACTCCGCATTGCCGTCAGAACCAAGTGAGAACTGTCCGTCATTTTCTTTGATATCAATGCCGAAGCAGTATGAACTATCAACGGAATATCGCTCTCTGTAAAACATTTTAGCGACCTGTATAGGCGTTGCACTGCCTACATAGTTGATTGCTATACTGCCGTCCTTGACCTGTATCTGACTGTCTCCGCTTGTGCTTTCAAAAATTACGCCTGAAATTTTATTCCCTGCGATAACGTCAGCAACTACGTGACCGTCGTAAGTAATGGCAGTAGCAAAAGGGCCGCTGTATCCGTTACTTGAAAAGCCTAAGCCGTTCTGATTTAACCGGAACACTCTGGCCGCCGTCGAGATATCACCTGTATCAAGTATCAGAAACTCCGCAGGCTTGCCGTCACCACCCATGTTTATGCGGATTACGCCGCCTGTTGCGCCTGTGATGACTTGGGTAGCGTGTGTTATCTCGCCTTCAAGCGTTGTTTTTACTGTTTTTTCTCGGTTGACCGCCCTGTAAGCATTGAGTATGCTTTGAACTCTCTGAGCCGATACAGAGTGTTCAGCGTTGTTTGCTGTGCCTGAGTAGTCGCTTACTCCATACGCTGACACGGAAGACGATAAACCGCCGTCATATGTCCATGAATTACTCATAATAGGCACTGTTAAGTTACTGCCTGTTGTTGATACTGTGATGATATCTCCCGATTGTAAGCAGAAGTTACCGTATGGGATATCAACGTCAGCTTTGCGGTAGGTCAGGCCCGATAATTCATCCTGTAAATCATCAAGTCTATCCTGTGTCATGATTGGGCACGTAAAGTACATCCCCTGACCGGAACCGGAAGAAATAACGCCCTCGGCAGACTGACATATAAGACGATTAACTATGCAGTTGCTTTCGCCGATGTATGGTATATTTGCCCTTGTTCCGTCTGCGGTGTAGTTAACTGCATCAAACCACCGCAAGTCTAATGCATTGTTAGGCGATATATAAGCATTCTTGCCGCATACCGCCGCTATAAATCCGAGAACATCACGCAGAGTATATCCGCTGAGAATATCCTCGTCAACTGTGTACGATATGCCGAGATTGACAGACGTTATGCCAATCTGCGAACATACATCGTCACATATAGCCTGTAATGATGCAGGGAAGTCAACGTTCGCATAATATGTGTTTATAGCACTGTACAGCTTGTCGTAAGCCGTGAATGATGTTATACCCTGCTTAGTCCTTATGCTGTCCTCTGCGACTGTAAACTGTCCTATTTTCGCCCATTCGTCAGGCGTACCAACGCTCATATGTAACGATACCGCCGCATCCGAAATATTAAACTGCGGTGTTGGTATCTCTGCTGTAAAGTAAGAGGATACTGCCTGTCCGATTGATATATCTCCCGACCAGTCGGAAGAATACGTGAGCTGTTTTACATTCGTTATTGTTGTATTTCCGATAGTGATTTTACACTTGATTTTTCGGGGAGATGCATTGATGTTGTGAGTTATACTTATCAAGTTATCACTACCTTTCGATTATTGATACAGTAGCATTTATAGCGTATTGGATGCCATTATGCCATGAATACGCTTCAACTGTGATATCTCCGAAATAGGCATCTACTGTATCAGTACCGCCCTGAGCGTTAGTTATCTGTACTGTTGCAAACTGGTCATTTATCGCAGATTTAACAGTCTCAAGCTCTGATGTGGTAAGAGGTGGGAATGTGACTTCATATTTCTTCTTGATCGCCACAAGTTCTCCCACAAAATAGCCGCTGTCAAGTCTGCCTGTATTCTGCGACCACAGCTTATTATCAGAGTATACAACGCCTTTCGGTGTCGGGAGAACTGTAGAGCCTATTTTAAACATACATTTCCTCCTATCCCATTTGAATTAACGGTGAATTGCCTGTTGAACGTGTGGTGTTGTTGATATCATCTACAACTACTGAGGTTATCTTTCTTCCATCGATCATGATTGTCGGTGTGAACGCTATTGTAGGCTGCGAGTTATTATTGATCTGCGACTGGTTCACTACTTTGGTCTGAGAACCGCCGAAGTTGCTCACAAGCTCTACTCCGCTCTCGCCTGCAATGAACACGCTGCCTTTGTTCGGCAGGCCGCCTGCAGCATATGTTGAAGGCTTCCAGCCTGTTGACTGTTTTGCATACGCTTCAAGGTAGTGTTTTTTACCTGTTGCTGTTAAGCCACTCACGCCAGTTTCGTCAGCTTCTTCACCATATCCGAGGATGATTTTTATATCATCAACTAACGCCTGAAACTTTTCTTTAACCTTTTGGATTATGTCGTATACGTCCTGACCTCTTTTGTCCCAGAAATCAGTCCATGAAGGGAACCATTCGTTTAACGAACTATTAAACCCTTCCAACATATTCCACATATCTTTTTTCCACTGTCCGGAACTAAACCATTCTTTGAGATAATTAAAGTATCCGTCCCACCATTCAGTTGTCAGCCATTCAGGAAGTTCAAATCCCATGTCAAAATTCGGATTTATCGAACTTCTGTTGATCTCATCAATAATGCTGTTTATGTCATCCAAGCTGTTTGATGCTTCAAGAATGTTTTCAAGGTCACCCGAAGTAATTAGATTACTCATTAGACTTCCGTTATTTCCGATCTTATTGACCTCATCGAATGGAGCTAAGAAGTTTTCAAGTTCCTTTGTGGCATCTCCTAAGCCGTCCATGCCGTCTGCTAATCCGTCAACTGCATTTGAAGCAATTGCAGAAGTATCTCCGAGTGCTTCAAGTTCGTTCGTTGCTTCTTCTGCTTTGATACTCTTAATGCTGTCTGAAAGACGTTTAAATGCTACCAGCGATAATGCTACGCCTGCTATACCGAACATCCACTTAAGAGCTGTACCGAGCGTTATGGCGTTAATTGTAAGTGCTGCCATCCCCGCCTTGAATATTGCGATAGCTTTGGCGCCTATTTCTATTATCTTTGGTATCAGCATACCAATGGCGAAAATACCAATACCGATTTTCAAGAAGTTCTTAGTCTCGTCCGAAGCTCTTTTCCAAGCTTCTACATACAGTCTTATATATGTTGCACCCACAACTAAAGGCTTTGATATGGCTACGATACCATTACTGATAGTATTAAGCGCATATCCTGCAACAGGCAAGAGTTGATTTCCTATCTCGATTTTCAGATTTTCAAATCTCAGCTTCAGGAGTCTGACCGAGTTTGCCCAGCCATCTGAGGTTCTTGCAAAGTCGCCCTGAGCATGTTGCAGCTTTTCTGTCACGAAGCTGTATCGGAGCAGGACCTTCTCCTGTTCTGACATCTGCTTCACTGTCTTGCCGAGACCCTTTGACATCGCATATGCGTTCAAGTTTGCCTCGGTCATTACTACACCAAGCTCCTTCAAGCTCTCGGTTTCACCAGTAAATATGCTTTTTAGCTTTGTCGATGCGATCTTATCAGTAGTGTTATAGAAGCTGGCTACATCACCGGTGAGCTTTGTGAGCTCTATCGACATCTTTGTAGCACGATCCAAAGATACACCGAACTGTTTTGCCATTGTGCCGTACAGGCCTGTGTAATCCTTCGCAGCCTTCTCTGATAGTCCAAAGCTGGCGGCCTGTGTCTTTGCCCACTGCTCTATGATCTGAGCGTTCTGTCCGAACGTCACATTCATGACGTTACTTACTTCCTGAAGGTTTGACGCTGCCTCGATGCAGTCCTTTGCGAATTTCGCTATAAATCCAGCTGAGACAAACTTTGCAAGCATGGAAGTCAGACCGCCGATGCTGTTCGTGTAGTTATTAGTCACATTTGTGACTTCATTAAGCGAATGTGTGTATGTGGATGTGCCGTTAATTCTGAGGATAAGCCTCAGCTCTTCTACTGTCATTTTGCACCTCCTTGCGCTTTACATATTGCCCTGAGGTAAGCAGCAGATTTGTGCCAGTCTCCTGTTTCTTCACTGCCAGGAGCTGGTGGAAATTTCGTTTTCTCGTTGAATGCCGTTACTATAGCAGTCCTTATCATTCCAGAGAGCGAGTATATTTCCATGTTTTTCTGCTCAGTGCGGTATTCATAGACATCTCTTATTTCTGCGAGGCTCATTCGCCAGAACTGGTCTGGGAGGAGGCCAACTTTAAGAGATTTCCTGTAATATCCTCTGACAACTTCTGTAACATTCCCCTGCGACCTAACAGCATTTTTTTTTGAGCTTCGTTTGCGTCCTTGGTAAGTATGCCCGATGTTTCGAGCACGTCCATCATCAGGAGCTGCAGCTCATCCATTGTGCCGCCGCCGAGGATGTAATCATCAAAGAGTTGATACACGTCCTCAATCTTCTTGATTGAGTCGTTCATCGTCTTGGCTGCTGCAAGGTAGTACTGTGCAAGTGTCTTGACCTCCGGGAACTTCTCCATTCCGGTTATAAGGTCGGTTCCGATCGTTTCTTCCAGGCTAACCGCATGAGCGGCTGTGATCTTCAGGTTGTACTCGCAGCCGCCGACAGTTAATACTTCATATTGTTTCATGCGGTCCTCCTTATCAGAGCGGAGTAAGTGGTGTTTCGAGGTTTGTGTTTAATGTAAATTTTATAGCCTCGTTAACATTGACAGCTTGTCTGCGAAGACTGGGCTTGCCTTTCCAGGTGTATCCTTCGCCGTCCGGATACTCTAATTTCCAGAGCAGTGAATCACCTGCAGCTTCATATGTTGCAAGTGTGTTCCATGTGTCTCTGATCTGAGCGCTGGTATCAGTCTCGTCTTCAGTCGCATAGAACTCGAAATCCATTGTTCCGACATCCTGGAGGCCGTGTATGTTTCTCTTGATTGCGTCCTCTAAATTGGTAACGTCAATCATCTCAGGTGTACCGCCCATTTCAGGAACGGTGAACAGTCCGTAAAGCTTTTTATATGACGGATCTGTGCTGCCTGTAGGAACTGTTGCAACGCTCAGGATCGTGCCCTTGCTATTGAACTCTGGCATATTATCACTCCTTATATGTACTGAATTTCTCGCTGACAATCGCTGTGTATGTCAGCATATAACGCTGCCTGCCGATTAGAGCTCCGTTAGAACGCTTCCATCCGTTTTCTTGCATTATGCTGTCTATGGCCGCTGCGATTTCGCAGCACTTCTTAGGTGTTTCTGCATATGCGTCTATCTGGTATACAAATCTTGTGAGGAAGTCTTTGTTATCCATGCTCACGTCTGTGTTATTTGATACCATGCTGATATATATCGACGGTAGTGTGAATTCTTTCTCAGAGCCTGCTAATTCGACAGGCGCTAATTTCTTAAGGAGATCAGCGATTTTCTTGTTAAGATCAAGCATTTCTTATCAATCTCCTTATCTCTACTTCGACTATGTTGATAGCCTTCTTGTATGTAAGTGCAAAGCCTTGTGTGAACATGTGAGCCGGCTTCTGACCGTGCGTTGTGATGAACCTCTTAAGCTCTTCTGAGTAATAGGTCCAGCTGTCTTTGCTGGTATGAAGTACTGCAGGATCACCGAGCTTGCCGGTGCCGAATTCCACGAAAACGGCATACTCGACATTTGTATCAATCGCCCATTCCATCATTTGTACATGATCGAGAACGATTTTATTTTGAAGGTTGCCGGTATATTTAGGAGTCAACAGTTTTACCTGTGCCTGCATCCTGGCAGCTCCACGGCCGAGAGCTTTGTCTACCTCCGGGTTTCGTTCCAGACCTTGCAGTGCTCCGATCTTACGGAGCCAATTGTCAAGGCCGTTACACCGAAGGTTTATTTCCATGATTTCAGCTTACAGATGTTGTGCTCTGTATACTTATCGATTGAATCGATAATCATATCAGGCTTCTCAGGGTTGTCCAGCGAGGCCATAAAGCCACGCTTAAAGTGATATCCCTTCGGTATCGTAAGCTCACAAATTATCTCACTTTCATTGGCTTCGTTAGCCGGCTTTGCATCGTCTTTCTTTAGTCGTATTGATGTTTTTACAATACAGTTGAAGCGGCCGACGAGATCTATTTTCTTTTCAGTGCCGACGTAGTCAGATTCAACATCGACCATCTTGAAAATAAACACAGGCCGCAGCTTATTCCTTGACAGGCGCATGGATCACACCGACCTTTCTTGGATAGTTGTCCAACTGCTTTTTTATATCCGCTGGGATATCCGTGACGAAGCTCTGACTTATACCGCCCTCGGTCCTGCTGCTTTCTCCCTCGTTACCGAGGCGGTTGTAGTAGATTACTGCGAGCTTTATCACGATGCTTTCTGCACCTTTTGGAATACTATCTCTGCCGATGTAGTCCAGCACGGCATCTTCCGCCATGCTTAGGCAAACCTCGGCAGTTTCTTCAGAACATTCACAGGGGGTGCCTAACAGCACTAAGAGCTTGTCAAGTGCCGTCATGATCCTACTACGGCAGCAATAACACCGGAAGCAACAACCTTGTTATTGCCGTCCTTTACAGCTACAGCAATGTACTTGCCGCTTGCAGTAGTAACAACGCCGTCAGATGGGAATGCTGTCCATGCACTTACGCCGGAACCAATTGCAGCGCCAGCCTTGGCTGTTGCCTCAGAAGCATAGTCACCCTTGTATACTAATGTGCCACCTGCGGTGTTGCCGCTGATAGTAACCTTTGATGTAGTAGTGCTTGATCCTGCTGCAGCTGTAAGTGTGAGTGCATCCTCACCGCCGCCGTAGTATGCAGAAATCATTCTTGCCTTGTTGTTGAGCACGAATGCATCATGATATACACGGCCCTCGGCGAGCATACCACTTATTCCGGGAGGATCAGTGTGGAGCTTGTACTCGTTAATTTTAACAGGAGCTGTACAAGCGAGAGGATGTGTGATCTCGAACAAAAGTCCTGCAGGAAGTCTGTTAGAAGGTACCTTGATAATTGCCACGCCGTCGATCTCGCCGACCTGACCGTTGAACAGAGTTTTCTGCGAAAGGTCACCAGACTTGATGAAGTTGCTGTCCTGCTTGATAAGGTTAAGGAACTTAGGTGATGCGTTGCAGATACGACCTGCAGAAGGCACATCAGCCTCGTCAATTGCTTCATTAGCCGACAGGAATGCAGCGTATGCTGTACTTGCTGTCAGTGCCGTTGCAGCATAGAACTTGTGACCTGCTCCATTAGCTATCTTTGTAAAGCG
>JAZUGG010000136.1:0-16166 GCA_045641105.1 Ruminococcus sp.
GGGGGTGTACGAGGGGGACAGAGTCCCCCTAAGAAGCAGTAAACCGAGCGAAGCAACGGTTTACGGACTGTCCGCAGTCATATACCTCGGCTTGACCGACGAAAAAGCTTTAATCTATAAAAGTAAATGCTGTTGCCATGTTTTCTATTAATATGACCTTGCAATTTTATGTAATCCGTGTTATAATGTTAATGTGTGTCAGGTTTCTGACGAAAATTAAACCGAGGTGTAATAATGGGCGGAAATTCTAATCTGAAAATAAGAGGAATTATTGAGAAATTATTCAGCGAATGCGATTATCCTTCTTCGGCGGCTGACGCTGTAATCAGGCTTTACGACTACCTGAAGGATGATGAAACGCATTCCTCATGCCATGCCATTTCATCTGTTCTATATGTTGCCTTTTCGGAGCTTGACCTCCATACAAGGCTTATCATAGGCGAGTGCGAACATAGCGGCAAACAGCCTTTTGACCATTCGTGGGTAACGCTTGACGGCAGGATAATCGATATTGTCCCCGACCACTCCTTAGATGCGGCCGAATCAGGAATCGTCATCCTTGATACCGATATCAGAACAAACAGAAAATACACCCTGCACTATGGCATTAATTCAGGTCTCCGCATGAGCAGTGAGGCTGTTCGTGTCATGAATTCAAATTTTGCCGACTATATGACTTGCTGTCCGTGGGAAAAAAACGGCTTGTGGACTGTTCTGGAGATGATAATGCCCCCTGACTATATCCTCGATATCCCTGAACTCCAAAAAAAATACGCTAACGTTCAGCGTGAATTCATCCGCTGATCGTAAAAGTCTCATATGCAATTAATGGTGCTGTTCTTATAGAAATTCTTACTGTTTATCGGGGAAAACCTTTTTCAAAAGGGTTTCCCTCAATAATCAGCATAAAATTTCTGCAAGAGCAGCACCATTAATTGTATATGCGGCCATGGCAACAGCATTTACTTTTATAGATTAAAGCTTTTTCGTCGGTCAAGCCGAGGTATATAACTGCGGACAGTCCGTAAACCGTTGCTTTGCTCGGTTTACTGCTTCTTAGGGGGACTCTGTGTCTCACCTGTCGGTTCGGTCGGTGCTTCTGCTTCGCAGAGGTGTCCACCGGACACCCGCACCCCTCGTACACCCCCTGCAAGGGAGATAACATCCCCCTTGACCCCGGAAATGTCGCCTTCGGCGGGTTTTATTATTTAAAAAAAGTAAATGCTGTTGCCGTGAAAATTTTTTGTTCAGGTGTGGACAAATGCGAATTTATGTGTTATAATAGTTTTATGTGTTCAATAATACAGACACATAAATTTTTACCACGTTGGGAGAGATTATTATGTCAAAGAAACCCTTTTACATCACTACCCCGATATATTATCCGTCGGGAGATCCGCATATCGGTCACTGCTATACCACGACTGCCTGTGACTCAATTGCCCGTTACAAGCGAATGCAGGGTTATGACGTAATGTTCCTCACCGGAACTGACGAGCATGGTCTCAAAATCGAACAGAAAGCCGCCGCCGCAGGTATCACCCCTAAAGAATATGTTGACGGCATTGTGGCTAAATTCAAATCGCTCTGGAGTTATATGAATATCAGCTATGACCGCTATATCCGTACCACTGACGATTACCATGTCGAATCCGTTCAGAAAATCTTCAAGGAACTCTACGATAAAGGATACATCTATAAAAGCGAATATTCAGGCAAATACTGCACTCCGTGCGAAAGCTTCTGGACTGATTCACAGCTCGATGAAAACGGCTGCTGTCCTGAATGTCACAGACCTGTTACCCTCGAAAAAGAGGAAGCCTACTTCATGAAGATGTCTCCGTTTGCTGACAGAATTGAAAAGCTTCTTCTCGATACAGACTACCTCCGCCCGAAAACCCGTGCCGTTGAGCTTGTCAATAACTTCATCAAGCCCGGTCTGGAGGACTTATGCGTTTCAAGAACTACCTTCAAATGGGGCGTTCCTGTTTCTTTCGATGACAAGCACGTTGTCTATGTCTGGATAGATGCACTCTCGAACTATATCACTGCTCTGGGCTATCAGAACGGCGCACATGACGATTTCAATACATTCTGGCCTGCCGACGTTCACATGGTCGCTAAGGATATCATGCGTTTCCACGCTATTATCTGGCCTGCAATGCTCATGGCTCTTGACCTGCCGCTTCCGAAACACCTCGCTGTTCACGGCTGGATAACCTTCAACGGCGAAAAAATGTCCAAGTCACTCGGCAATGTAGTTGACCCGTTCATACTCGGCGAGCGTTACGGCTGTGATGCCATAAGATACCATATTCTCCGTGAAATGGCTCTCGGCGCTGACAGTTCATTCTCCAATGAGATAATGATAAACCGCATCAACGCTGACCTTGCAAACGGTCTTGGCAATCTCGTTTCACGTACTGTTGCCATGGCTGACAAATACTTCGGAGGTACACTCCCCTCTGAGCGTGAGGCTGATGCTGTTGACGACGATTTCAAGGCTGTTATTGAAGGTCTTCTCCCTGCCGTTGACGGATATATCGACGAAACTAAAATCAAACAGGCTCTTGAGGAAATATTCAGGGCTGTTGACAGAGCAAACAAATACATCGATGAGACTGAACCGTGGAAGCTCGGCAAGGACGATTCAAAGAAAGCTCGTCTTGCATCGGTTCTCTATAATCTTCTTGACGCTATCCGCATTATTTCCGCACTCCTCGCACCGTTCATGCCGACTGTAATGCCTAAGGTATGGGAGCAGATAGGCGCTTCGGAAGATGACGTAAAGTATGAAAATCTCGGAAAAACAGGCGTTCTTCCTGCAAATGTCACAGTACACAAGGGAGAGATACTTTTCCCTCGTATCGATGTTGAAAAGGAAATTGCAGAGCTGAATGAACTTCTTGAAAAGAATATGGCTGATGCTAAATCCAAGCTTTCAGCCGATGAAAAGGGCGAAGATGCCGAGCCTATCGAACTTGCACCTGAGATCACCATTGACGATTTTGCAAAGGTCGAACTCCGTGTCGGCAAGGTTACTGCCTGCGAAAAGGTGAAGAAGTCAAGCAAGCTTCTCTGCTTACAGATAGATGACGGAATGGGCGGACGACAGGTCGTTTCAGGTATCGCAAAATACTACAAGCCCGATGACCTCATCGGCAGAAAAGTCCAGTTTGTAGCTAACTTAAAGCCATGCACACTCTGCGGCACTGAAAGCAACGGCATGATCTGTGCGGCTGATACACCTGACGGCGTTAAGGTTATTTTCGTTGACGACAGCATTCCTGTTGGTTCAAAGATAAGATAATTCAAAGCATTGTGTTATTGTTTCGTATATTATCGGGCGCACGGAATGCGCCCCTGCAAACAGATTTCTGTAATTCCCCGTTAATTCATATGCAATAAGGAGTTCTTATGGCAAAAAAACGCTACCGTCTGAGAAAGACGGCGATTATTGAGACTATCATCATTACCCTTCTGCTCGCAGGGATAGTGGCTGTCGTGCTCTGGCTCTATTACAACGGCAAAAGCGAAAGCGTACCCGTTATCAGCAGAGTTTCGGCGGATATCCCCGACAGTACGCAGGTAAACAAGCAAGAACCTGTTGTCACTATGGCGGCTGTTGATGAGAAGGAAAAGGTCTATTCAGATTTCCACATTGACGGTCTCCCCGAAAACAACTTCAAAAGCGAGAATTTCGTTACACGCAACGGCTATTCATTCTATACCGAAAACGGTAAGGTAACTTCTATCGAGGGTATCGATATTTCCGAGTTTCAGGGCGATATCGACTGGGATATGGTCAAGGCGGCAGGCATTGACTTCGCCATGATCCGTGTGGGCTGCCGTACCTATGGTACAGGTGAGATAGTCATGGATACGAAATTCGAGGAAAACCTTGAAGGCGCTGATGCCGCAGGTATCAAGACAGGCGTGTATTTCTTCTCACAGGCTACCTCCGAGGAAGAAGCTCTTGAAGAAGCGAATGTAGTCCTCATGGCTATTGCTCCGTATAATATCACTTATCCTGTTGTTTTTGACTGGGAGCTTGTTGATGACAGCGCACGTACCGATATTGTTTCTCCTGATGAGCTTGCGGATTACTGCATTGCTTTCTGTGAGAATATCCGTGCAGGCGGCTATACTCCGATGATTTATCAGAACAAGGGTACGGTTTTCTATAATCTCAATATTCCGAGAGTTGCCGACTATGATTTCTGGCTTGCGGAATATGCGAAAAAGCCTACATATCCGTATGAATACCAGATGTGGCAGTATACGGGCGACGGTGTTATACCGGGTGTAAGCACTCCTGTTGACCTTAATATATGCTTTAAAGATTATTCAAGCCGCTGAGCGAGCGGCGGCGCTTGTCACGGGGACGGCGTTCCGCCTTACTCTGTACGAAAACGTTAATCTGCTTTCGCTCGCTGGCACAAATCTATAAATATATTATCAGAGGACAGCTTTCGTGGCTGTCTTTTTTTTGTATGAAAGAAAAATGGGATGCCGCTCTGACATCCCATAACGTAAATATTTACCATCAGCCTGAAATTCCTGTTCGCCTGATGAATGAGTTGCAGTCCGTACATTCAGGCACAGTCGGGTTATCCTCATGTGTGCCTACCGAAATGCAGTCAAGTGAGCAGAAGTCCTCGGTAACAAGATTGTGCTGACACTGTGATACAGTGCATCTGATGTTGCAGTTTTTCTTTTTGCAGTCCATTTTTTCGTTCTCCTTTCGGGATTTCGGAGTTTCCCTCCGCATATAGTATATCCCGAAAACGGCTGTTTATTCATACGGTATCTCAACTGTAAACGCCGAACCTTCGCCAAGACGGCTCTCTACGCTGATACTTCCCCCTGTCTGCATAACCGAATGCTTTACAATCGACAAACCAAGTCCCGTTCCCCGAATCTTCCCCGAACGGCTCTTGTCAACACGGAAAAATCGTTCAAATATACGGTCTGTTTTATCTTCGGGAATTCCAATGCCTGTGTCACGCACTGTCAGCACTGCACGTTTTTTCCCAATATTCAGCGATATATCAACACTGCCGCCCTCTTTGTTATACTTTACCGCATTATCACAGAGATTATACAGAATGTCATTGAGAATATTTCTGCTTCCCCTGACTGTGATATGTTCTCCTGAAATGCTCATGGAAACATCTTTTTCAGCCGCACTTATTTTCAGGCGTGAGACTGTCTCCTCTGCAAGCGCATAGAGGTCAATGTCCGAAATTTCGCCGTATATCATACCCTCGTCAAGCTTTGAAAGGGCTATCGTATCATTCACAAGCGAGATAAGTCTCTCCGCCTCGCTTCGGATATTTTCACCAAACTTCTGAACGTCCTGCGGCTGTACCATGTTCTCGGACAGCATATCGGAAATGCCATAGATCGTCGTAAGCGGCGTTTTCAGTTCATGTGAGACATTCGCCGTAAATTCACGCCGCATGATGTCAAGCTTATACTTTTCCGTAACGTCCATGATGAACACTACAATACCGCATACCATGTCTATTCTTCGGGCAGGGCTTGCTATTACCTCACACTGTCTGTCTGCCAATTCAAGGACACATTCAGAACGTATTCCGCCAAGCGCATTGAGTACGCAATGCCTGAAAATATCGCTGTTGTTCATGGTATAGATGCTTTGTCCTATGTTAAATTCACCTACGCCAAGCAGTTTCAGTGACGCTTCATTGTTGGAAATGACATTGAGTTTCTGGTCTGCTATGATAATGCCCTCGCTCATACTGCCCACGATAAGTTCAAAACGGCGGCGGTTCTGCTGAAGTTCGTCCATCTGCCTGCGTACTTTGATATTCTGGGTATTCAGCTTGTCAAGAAGCGGAACAAGTTCCCTGTAGCCTGCCTCGGTTTTCGGATGTTCAAGGTCTATGCTGTTTATCGGACGCACTATTTTCCGTGACACTTTTCGTGCCGCAATGACCGAGATAAGTGAAACCGCTATCCATATCATGACCATTGTACCTGTCATGCTCATCATCTGCGCAAGAATCGACATATGCATACCCGACACTCGCACAACACTGCCGTCGCCCAGACGAACGGCATAATTCAGCGTTGAATGCATCAGCGTACCTGAATAGCGAACTGCACTTCCCTCACCGTTTTCAACAGCTTCAAGAAACTCCTCACGGTCTGCATGATTTTCAAGTTTTTCCTTATCCATAGCCGAATCAAAAAGCACACTTCCGTCATCGGCAATCCATGTAACTCTCGATTTACTGTCAAATTCAGTCTGTTCAAGATAATCTATCCCGTTCATTTCAACCGAAGATGCAATGAGTTTTGCCTCACGCATAAGACCGCTGACAGTTCTGTCCTTTGAGTAAGAGTTGCCCATGACGGTTGAAAGCACCATAGTCAGCAGAATGGCAATTGACGATATGAGAATAATGCTCCTTGTTATCCTACTGGTCATCAGCGTTCTCCTCAGCCTTATATCCCACGCCACGTACAGTCCTTATTATCTCGCCGCATTTGCCGAGTTTAAGGCGCAAAGTCCTGATATGCACATCAACGGTACGGCTCTCGCCTGAAAAGTCATAGCCCCATATCTTCTTCAGCAGTTCATCTCTTGAAAAGACCTGTCCCCTGTTCTTTATGAGAAACATGAGCATATCGTATTCTTTCAGTGTCAGGACAGTCTGATTTCCGTCAGCTGTTACCTCATGTCGTGACGGATAGATGCTTATGCCGCCCATCGTTATTTTTTCGGCAGACAAACCGCCTGTACGCCGCAGGAGTGCCTTTATTCTGGAGATAAGCTCTTTCATTCCGAACGGTTTGGCTATATAGTCATCTGCGCCGCCGTCAAGTCCCTCCACCTTGTCCGATTCCGTGCTCAGGGCAGTCAGCATAATAACAGGGACAGCCGAGGTTTCATCGTTTTCTCTGAGCCATTTCAGTACGCTCATGCCGTCCTCCTCCGGAAGCATACGGTCAAGGAGAACAAGTTCGGGTAAACATTCGGAAACGGCTTTGCGGAAATCGGCAGGATATTCAAATCCCATAGCCTCAAAGCCTGAATTTTTCAGTGCATAGATAACGAAATTACGGATATTTCCGTCATCTTCAAGGAGATATATCATCATGATACCTCGCTTTCGCAAAAATTGTTATAAATATTATATCACACACGGAAGATACGGTCAAGAATAAGTGTAACAATATAAATAATAAAAACGGCAAAGCCGCATACACCAGAGTCCGGCGAAACATAGACCGACGAAATCCCCTGCCAAAAAAATATGGGACAGCGCTGTACTGTCCCATATAATCTATACCGTATTACATCAGTTCTTAGACTTGATGCTCATGTTGCCTTCTGCATCAGTTGTAATCTCAAATTCGTCAGGATCAAGATCTGTTTCCCACTGACCTGAAGCTGATTTTTTGTTATCATCAGCCTTTTCAGTTTCTTCAATGTCAAAGTCGAAATCAAAGTCCTTGTCATCAAAGTCGAAGTCCTCATCGTCCCAGTCAAATTCTTCATCATCAAAGTCAAAATCCTCATCGTCCCAGTTATGTTCAGGCTCACGGGATTTTGAAGCAAAGATGTCGCCGTCCATTTCCTTGTAAATTTCGCTTACAGCTTCATCAATATCCTTCTTGATATCCTCATTTGCAAAACCGAGCTTGTCCATAAGTGTTGTCACAAATGTCTTTATATCGTCTTCTGTAAGATATTCCTTGATATCAACTGATTCTGCATTCTCAATATCAATTGCAAATGCGCCGCTCTTGTCAGGAAGTGAAGCGTCAGCAGAGAAATCAGTAGAATAGATAAGGTCAGCACTGCCGTAATCTTCGCCGTCAACATTTATATCATATGTGATAGTCTGTGCCTTGCCGTCTGTTGAAAGCTTTACTGTAACAGGTGATTCATCAGGAATTTGTACGGAAACAGAACCGTTCATATAGCCCTTTTCGTTATCAACAATCTCAAGTGATGTGAATGTCAATGATGCAGTTTCACCTCCAACTGTGAGATCAAGAGAACCGTCATATGTATCCTTTGCAGTTTCATCAGCTACGAATGTTGCGCTTGTTGAATATTCGCCTTCGCCGATTCTGAATTCACCACGGATATTCTTGTCGTCCTTGCCTAAAGCGGCAAATATATCATCTTCGCTGTCATTAGTGATATTTATACCTCTGATAACGCCCTTTGCATCGATATATGTTGTGAAATCAAGTGTTTCTGTATCAAAGTCGCCTTCATCAAGCTCTGCTTTTAATTCATCAAGCATTTCTGTGAGAGAAGATGTATATTCCTCCTCATCAATTACACCACGCTTGTTTACAATGATATTCTTTGCAATTTCATCATCTTTGAGATTTTCTGCCATCTTAACTACAAGTTCAAGAGCAAGCTTCTCGTCAACCGTAACTGTAGCGGCTGTATATTCAACAGTGATGTCAGCTATCTGAACTTCCTCTTTCTTTTCAACAGTAACGTCCTTTGTAAGGTCGCACCAGATAGATGTATAGTCGGTAATTTCCTTTTCAAGTTCTTCCGGTGAAAGGAATGATGCAGGATCCTTTACGAGGTCAGCGTAAGCGCTCATTACTTCGGAAGCTGCAAGTTCATCAAGAGCACTGCCGAGACTTAAAGATATCCACTGGTCTTTCAGTTCAGGGATACGCAAAAAATAGTCGTTTGCTGTTATATCGCCTGCGGCTTCAACAGAAAAAAGTGTATCTTCGTTATAGCCGAGACCGAGACCGACTTCTGTAACTCCGTCCTTAGTCTTTGTATCAGCCTTGATTGAAACTGAATTTGTGTTGTCAAAGAATTTTTCGATTTCAGCATCTTCGTCAGTGCCTGTAAGGAATGACTCCTTGGCAAGGTCTTTTACGCTGTCTGAAAGGTTGTATCTGAGTTCATATGAAGCAGAAGTACCATTCTTGTAAAGGTCAAGAGCCTTGCTGTATGATTCACTGGCTGACTTTCCGAATTCTTCTGCATTGTTTTCGTAAACCCATGCATAGTAATTTTCAGGCTTCATTGTACGAAGCTTGACCTGATTTTTTACAAAGTCGGAACAGTTGTATGCAGCAGCGCCGCCGCCTACGATAACAGCTGCGGAGATACCTCCGATAATTGCTGCCTTTTTGCCTTTGCTTCTGCCTTTTACGTTTTCAACGCCTGAATCACCGTAAAAGCCGTTCCCCATTGGCTGGTTTTCAAACTGTGTATTGTTCTGGTTGAATTGATTTTCATTCATGGTATAAAACCCTCCTGTTTTTTTTTAAACGGAAATATTTGTTTGTTTTTTCATTGATAACATATTATCACACTTCAAACTTAAAGTCAATAGTTTGCTTATATATTTTTCCGAATTGTAACCTGCCTATAAACAGGCTGAAACCATATTTTAATCAATGTAAACAGTAAAATGCATATACAAAATCATACACCATTTTTTGTCTGCTTTGTACAAACAGTAACGGGCACAAAAACTCGTAAAATGGTCTTATGAACGCTTTTTCTTGTCGTTGGCACACAAAAAGCAGACCTGTGCCCGATATGGTAATATACCTTGCGTATTTGTTTTACCATATATTACAGTTTAAGCATAATGCACATATTATTCTGCTTCTATGCCATGTGGTTGTGAGAAATGTTCATAGGAAATATATATGTCACCTCTGAATTTTTTTGAAAGAATTGCTTTTCATGCCGAATTTTCTGTCAGTTCATATCTTCGGAGTATTGTATGCTTGTGAAGAATATATAATTTTTCGGCACGAAAACAGTCAAAGTGATAAATTTTTTGTGCGGCACTTGAAAAGGAACACGAAATGTAGTATACTATTATTAAGCATATTGTATCCGATAGACAAATCGGAAATCAGCCGTTTGGTTCCGATGCACCCAACACGGAGCACTGCGGCAAAAATAATGGGGAGGCTGATAATATGTTTGATAAAACTATGACATTCTCTGTCAATGAGGACAAAGAGGCAGAGCTTAAAAAGAATCTCACTCTGATCTATGACGCTCTCACTCAAAAGGGGTACAATCCTATAAACCAGATCGTAGGCTATATTCTCTCGGAGGATCCGACCTACATCACTACATATAATAATGCGAGAAGTCTTATCCGCCATATCGACCGTGACGAACTGCTTCAGGTTCTTGTAAGGTCTTATCTCAAATAATCGCTGATATCTCATACGGCTCTGCACAAAGAGTACTGTGAACTTCGGTGAATGCGGATTTCGGAATAAGGAATTGCGCTGAAACAAATCAAAAATCACATCATTTTTCCGCACATGGTTCTCTTGATAGGATTTGAATAAAACTTTTATGGACAGCTTTTTCGGCTGTCCTTTGTTTTTCTATTGTATTTGCGGAACAAATGTGTTATAATATATGGGTTGTATGTGTTCAGCATTTTTTCGTCGGGCAAGCCGAGGGTAGTAATGAGGGCAGTCCGTAAGCCATTGCTTCGCTTGGTTTACTGCTTTTTAGGGAGGCTCTGCTCCCCGAACCCCCGCATTATGCGGCTTCGCCGTTTTTATATTTATAAATAAAAAGAAAGGATTTTTCACATGGATCATTTCAGGCTTCATTCCGAATACGCCCCGTCAGGCGACCAGCCGCAGGCTATCGATAACCTCGTTGAGGGCATCAACAACGGCAGAAAAGAACAGATCCTCCTCGGCGTTACGGGTTCGGGAAAAACCTTCACTATGGCTAATGTTATCGCAAAGGTCAACAAGCCTACCCTCGTTCTCGCCCACAACAAAATTCTTGCCGCACAGCTGTGCTCGGAATTCCGTGAGTTTTTCCCTGAAAATGCCGTGGAATATTTCGTTTCGTACTATGACTACTATCAGCCTGAAGCCTATGTCCCAAGCACTGACAGCTATATCGAAAAGGATTCCTCCGTCAATGACGAGATAGACAAACTCCGCCATTCGGCTACTGCATCTCTTGCGGAACGGCGTGACGTTATTATCGTGGCAAGCGTCTCATGCATCTACTCTCTGGGAAGTCCTGATGAATACCGCTCTATGTCTGTTTCCATACGTCAGGGCGCAGAAAAGCCCCGTGACCAGCTTATCGAGGAACTTGTCCGCATCCGCTATGAGCGCAATGACATTGCTTTTGAGCGTAACCGTTTCCGTGTTCGTGGTGATGTTGTGGAGATCTTCCCTGCAATGTCAAGCGATACTGCGATTCGTGTTGAGTATTTCGGCGACGAGATAGACCGCATATCCGAAATAAATGTGGTTACAGGCGAAGTAAAGGCTGTTGTATCCCATGCGGCAATATTCCCTGCATCTCACTATGTTGTCGGCGATGACAAGCTTGAAGCCGCACTGAAAGAAATTGACCTCGAACTTGCACAGCGTATCGAATATTTCCGTCAGAACAACAAGCTTATCGAGGCTCAGCGCATTGAACAGCGTACTCATTATGATATGGAAATGCTCCGTGAAGTAGGCTATTGCAGCGGCGTTGAGAACTATTCCCGTGTGCTTGCAGGCAGACCAAAGGGCAGTACGCCTATGACGCTCCTTGACCATTTTCCCGATGACTTTCTGCTTATCGTTGACGAGAGCCATGTCACCCTGCCGCAGGTTCGTGCTATGTATGCAGGTGACCGTGCACGAAAGACAACTCTGGTGGATTACGGTTTCCGTCTGCCAAGCGCTATGGACAACCGTCCGCTGAATTTTGACGAGTTCAATGCACATATAAATCAGGCGATATACGTAAGCGCTACCCCCGGTCAGATAGAACGTGAAAAGACCGATATCATCGTGGAACAGGTCATCAGACCGACCGGTCTTGTTGATCCTGAAATAATCGTCAAGCCAACACAGGGACAGATAGATGATCTGCTGACAGAGATAAATGCCCGTACTGCACAGAATGAACGTGTTCTTGTGACTACTCTCACCAAGAAAATGGCTGAGGACTTAACCGCATACTATGAGAATCTCGGCGTGAAAGTCCGCTACCTGCACCACGATATCGATACAATTGAGCGTATGGAAATAATCAAAGACCTGCGAAACGGCGTTTTTGATGTGCTTGTCGGAATAAATCTTCTTCGTGAGGGACTGGATATCCCTGAAGTAAGCCTTATAGCTATTCTTGATGCCGATAAGGAGGGATTCCTCAGAAGTGAGACTTCTCTCATCCAGACTATCGGACGTGCCGCACGTAACGCAAAGGGACAGGTCATCATGTATGCGGACAGCGTGACAGGCTCTATGGAGCGTGCCATTACCGAGACCGAACGCCGCAGAAGCTTGCAGATAGCTTATAATGAGGCTCACGGAATAGTGCCTAAGACTATCATCAAGGACGTGCGTGATGTACTGGAGATAACGTCAAAAAATAAGGTAGAGAAAAAGACATCGGCTAAGAAGATGTCCGCCGCTGAAAGACAATCTCTTATTGATACGCTTACCGTGGAGATGAAGAATGCGGCTAAGATGCTTGAATTTGAACACGCCGCATACCTGCGTGACAAGATAAAAGAGCTTGAAGGGAAATAATGCTGATTGTACGTTGGAATTGGGATGCCGGGGGCGGCATCCACTACAAAACAGAAACTCCGACTGTGCTGAACAATATGTTCAATATAAAAGAAAGGAAACCAAAATGAAATACACAAGAGAAAATATCCCGAAAGATGCAGAATTTCTCTTTTTCTGGGGACATCGCCCTGCATCAGGCGGAAAAATAACCAAATCCTGCCTCAGTCAGTGGTTTGAGTGCAAATTTACCGCTGACGGTGTGAAATACCATACCGCAGAACAGTACATGATGGCTCAGAAAGCCCTGCTTTTCGGGGATAATGACGTGTTTGAGCTTATAATGAAGGCTGATGACCCGAAAGAATACAAGTCTCTTGGACGAAAAATACGCAATTTCGACGATAAACTCTGGAACGACAGCAAGACGGATATCGTCATAAAAGGCAATATTGCCAAATTCTCACAGAACAAGGCGCTGAAAAAATTCCTCCTCGGCACTGCTGACAAGGTTCTCGTTGAGGCAAGCCCTTTGGACTGTATATGGGGTATCGGGCTTTCCGCAGATGCTCCTGACGCTTCAAATCCTGAAAAATGGCTCGGCAGCAATCTTCTCGGCTTCTGTCTAATGGAAGTCCGTGATAAACTTTCGGAGGGTGAAAATGACTGATAAAATTATAATCAAGGGCGCAAGAGTCAATAATCTCAAAAATATCGACCTCGAAATTCCCCGTGACAAACTCATCGTCATGACTGGTCTTTCAGGTTCAGGCAAATCTTCTCTCGCTTTCGACACTATCTATGCCGACGGTCAGCGCCGCTATGTTGAGAGCCTTTCCTCATATGCAAGAATGTTCCTCGGACAAATGGAAAAGCCCGATGTTGACAGCATTGAGGGACTTTCCCCTGCAATATCCATCGACCAGAAAACTACTTCAAAGAACCCTCGTTCAACCGTCGGAACTGTCACTGAAATTTATGACTATCTGCGACTTCTCTATGCAAGGATAGGTGTACCGCACTGCCCGATATGCGGACGTGTTATCTCTCAGCAGACCATTGACCAGATGACCGATGCCATTATGGAACTGCCGCAGGGCACACGTATCCAGCTTCTCGCCCCTATCGCAAGAAACCGCAAGGGACAGTTTGCAAAAGAACTGGAAAGTGCCAGAAAATCGGGATTTGTCCGTGTACGCATCGACGGCATAATGTACGAACTCAGCGAGGAGATAAACCTCGACAAGAATAAAAAACACAATATCGAAATTATCGTTGACCGTCTCGTTATCAAAGAAGGCATCGAATCCCGTGTCACAGACAGCCTTGAAACCGTTTTCGGCATCTCTGACGGTCTTGCAGTAGTTGATGTCATCGGCGGTCAGGAAATGCTCTTTTCACGCAGTTTCGCCTGCCCCGAACATAATATAAGCATAGGCGAGCTTGAACCTGTCATGTTCTCATTCAACAATCCTGTGAGTGCGTGTCCGAAATGTACCGGTCTCGGAGTTTTCCGCCATGTCGATGTTGATATCCTCGTGCCAAACAAGGACTTGTCCATTCTTGACGGTGCTATTACCGCTATGGGCTGGAACAGTCTTGACGAAAGTTCTATCGCTATGATGTACTATAATGCCATTTCCAAGAAATACGGCGTACCGCTTGATGTGCCTGTCAAAAAGCTGAAAAAGGAACAGCTTGACCTTTTCCTCTATGGCACAGGAAATGAACAGCTTGAACTTCACAGACCGAAAACTCTCGGCGGCGGAAAATATTTTTCATCATTCGAGGGCGTTGTGAATAACCTTGAACGCCGCTATCATGAGACAAACAGCGAATACTCCCGTGCCGAGATAGAAAGCTGCATGAGCGATGTGGAATGCCCTCTCTGCAAGGGCAAACGTCTGCGTGACGAGTATCTCGCTGTAACTGTCGGCGATATGAACATAAGCGGTCTGACTGACCTTTCCGTGCGTGACAGTCTGACTTTCTTTGACGGACTTACTCTTTCAGAGCATGACAAATTCGTCGGTGCAAGCATCATCAAAGAGATAAAGGAACGTCTCGGTTTCCTGAAAAGCGTCGGTCTGGACTATCTCACACTCTCACGTTCTTCGGGTACTCTGTCAGGCGGCGAAAGCCAGAGAATCCGCCTTGCTACACAGATAGGCTCATCTCTTGTCGGCGTTCTCTATATCCTTGATGAACCGAGCATAGGTCTGCATCAGCGTGACAACGACAAACTCATTGCTACCCTGAAACGTCTGCGTGACCTTGGAAATACGCTGATAGTCGTAGAACATGATGATGATACAATGCTCAATGCAGATTATATCGTTGACATAGGTCCTGGGGCAGGCGTTCACGGCGGAGAGGTTGTATTTTCGGGTACTGTGGACAAACTGCTCAAATGCAAAAATTCCATTACAGGTCAGTATCTCAGCGGCAAAAAGTTCATCCCTATACCTCAGAAACGCAGAAGCGGCAATGGCAATTTCCTCACGATACACGGCGCAGCTGAACATAATCTCAAAAATATCGACGTATCAATACCGCTCGGTGAACTTGTCTGCGTGACGGGTGTTTCGGGTTCGGGCAAGTCATCTCTGGTCAACGAGATAATCAGCAAGCACCTGTCCGCAAAACTCAACCGTGCAAAAATCAAGAGCGGTCAGTTTGCTTCAATGGACGGTCTGGAATACCTCGACAAGGTCATATGCATTGACCAGTCTCCTATCGGACGTACCCCACGTTCAAATCCTGCGACATATACGGGCGTTTTCACCGATATCCGTGACCTTTTCGCCAAGACGGCTGATGCAAAGGCTCATGGCTATACAAGCGGACGATTCTCATTCAATGTCCGTGGAGGACGATGCGAGGCCTGTGAGGGTGACGGCATAATTAAAATCGAAATGCATTTTCTTCCTGACATTTACGTGCCGTGCGAGGTCTGCAAGGGACGCAGATATAACCGTGAAACTCTTGAAATAAAATACAAGGGCAAGTCTATCTATGACGTGCTTGAAATGACAGTTGACGAGGGTGTGGAATTTTTCGAGCATATCCCGAAAATCGCAAGAAAGCTGAAAACATTGCAGGAAGTCGGACTTGGCTATATCCGCATAGGTCAGTCGGCTACCACTCTTTCGGGCGGCGAGGCTCAGCGTGTCAAGCTTTCAACCGAACTGTCAAAGCGTTCAACAGGAAAGACCATCTATATCCTTGACGAGCCGACTACGGGACTGCATACGGCTGACGTTCACAAGCTTATCGACGTTTTGCAGAAGCTTGTCGAACAGGGAAACACAGTGCTCGTTATTGAGCATAATCTTGGTGTTATCAAGGTAGCTGACCACATCATTGACCTCGGCCCTGAAGGCGGCGACGGCGGCGGACTTATCGTAGCACAGGGCACTCCTGAAGAAGTTGCGGCTTGTGAAAAATCGTATACGGGACAATATCTGAAAAAAATGCTTAAATAATATAAGGGCACCTCTAAAACCCCCTTCTGAGAAAAAGCAGCTATGCACAGCATCTGCTGCGTCAAGCCCTCTCGTAGTGCGAAAGCACGCCTTCGATGGCTTTTCTTGCATCTACTGTACCTATCTGCTTTTTCTTACTCAAAA
>JAZUGG010000137.1:0-37432 GCA_045641105.1 Ruminococcus sp.
TCGGAAATGCAATAAATAAGTCAGGTCTTACTCCAAGGGATTACTTCATCTTTGCCGCAACAGGCTCAGATGATATCGCATATCCTAACATAAGTCCGGAGGTCGAGGCAATGAAGCCGATGTCACAGTTTGTATATACTTCCGACTTCTCACAGGGTAACTTCTACTTCCTTGTAGCTCCCGGATTAACTCACTGGTGGCGATATGTAAGACATTATGTATATGATGCACTTCCTTATTTCTTCCATGAAAATCAGTAATATATAAATCAAGGGCGGTACTGCGAAATTCAGCAGTACCGCCCGTTTTCTTCAAAAAATATGCATAATGTGCATCTCTAAAAACCCGTTTTGAGTAAGAAAAAGCCCTCGAAGGCGTGCTTTCGCACTACGAGAGGGATTGACGCAGCTGATGCTGTGCATAGCTGTTTTTTCTCAGAAGGGGTTTTTAGAGATGCCCTTAAGGTTTTCAACAGTGAACAGAGACGGATACAGAGAATTCAAAAGCAATCCTGAAATATGCAGAAACTGTCCATTACTCTGGCATTCCTGTATCTGCTCTGCCCATTCCCTATGTCGCAGTTTCGTTTTGACTTCTCTGATTGTTGGCATATGCTCAGCTTCTTTCGGGGTAGTACCCTTTGAAACTATTTTATCGCATTTTTATTGCCTCGTCAACGTTAGGGTGTGGTTGGCGGTTACTTACCATCTTCTAACATCTGTAAAGTCATATCAATCATTTCGTTATAGTGCTTACTACAATAATATTCTATTCCACCAAATCCTTCCCAAGAATAAATTCCTTCTTCACAACAACCACTTACGGCACAACGCCTTGTATAATTGGTGCTTGATGACTGTTTAGACGTTTCTTTTTCTTTTACTTTAACTATGTTTTTAAAATCATCATCAAAAAATTCTCGAATTGATTTGGCGTAAGAAAGAGCCATTGAACTACAAAATGTTAATTCTGATACGTAAGATGAATAACTATCAGAAGGTAGAGAGGATACTAAGTCTGCAAAGTCCAAATATGTATGATAGTAACCATTAATTAAATCATACGCATCATTGCATTCCGTAGGTGGATTTCCCATTTTATTCATTACAGATGATATTAAATCCTTATGTTCTTGTAGTGAAACAAGATTTTTTTTAAATTCTTCATCACTAAATAGAGCATCTAACGATCCTTGAACGTCACTATTAAAAAAGAATTTTGTTTAGTATATTTATCTGTTTTAGTGTCAGATATTTGGTATTCAGTATTATACCAAACACTGATAATTAAATCTCCATAATTTTGCAAATCAATGATACACGTATTAATAGAATCACAAGTTCCTTTAATTCTATTCATATAATTATCTATTACTTTCTGCTGTTGTGCTAAATCTTCGCCTTCCTTAGAAATATTTTCAGTTAAAGAGGTTGGCTTTTCTAAATCAATATTCTCAGCTAAAGTGGTTGGTTCTTCTTGGACAACTGTACAACTGCTCTGAAATGATTATAACACGCTGTATTCTGTTTGTAAATGGCTTTTTTTGGAGGATTTCGTCGAAAAAAAGAAGATGTCATAAAAAATTACATTATCCGACATAGAACAACATTTTTCACTATTCCATGTCGTTTATTTCCATATAAATGCGCTGCATCTGCATATCAGTTTCAGCTATTCTTTCGGCACACTGACGCAGTTCTTCTGAAAGTTCGGGCGGTATGGCTGCCGACGGCTTGTACTTCAGCTGATGTTCAAGACTTGCCCAGAAATCCATAGCCATCGTCCTTATCTGTATTTCAACCGGAGCATACTGCTTGTAGCTTGACATATACACAGGTACATTGACAACAAGATGATAACTGCGGTATCCGCTTGGCTTCGGATTCTTTATGTAGTCCTTGCGCTTGATTATCGTAAAGTCATCACGGTGTCCGAGCATTTCAACAAGTGAATAGATATCACTGATATAATAGCACGTAACACGAATTCCTGCAATATCAAGCAGATTTTTCTGTGCTGCTTCCGTTGTCATGGGAAGTCCCTTTTTTTCAAGCTTTTTCATAATGGACTGCGGCGATTTAAGTCTGTCCTCTATGTTATGGATAGGGTTCCTCTGGAATTTCAGGCTGAATTCGTCATCAAGAATACTCAGATATGTCTTGACTACTTTTATAGCCGAGTCATACAGATGCCCGAGCTGCATGAAATCATAAAAAATACGCACTGCCTTTTCTTTCAGCGTAACACTGTCCTCAAACGGAACTGGCAGATTGTTTATAGTATCGATATAAAAGTCCATTTCTCCCATGAATAAGATCTCCCTTTCAAAAATCAGATAATTGGTTTCTGTCCTGAAGCACTGCGGCATCAGGTTCACTTTTCTTTCTTCGTGTATCTATATTGAGCCTCGAAAACTGAGGGTATCCAACTTCTTTGCTGAGTCTTTCGTCTTTCTTCCTGATCATTATCATTAACGGTATGTTGATAACAAGAGGAATAATAAATGACAATGAAATAGAAGAACAGATTATTGAAGCAAATACGCCGTATTTCCAGCTCAGCATCTTCCTGTAAAGAATGAAATATACAAATATGAAAGCAGTGATAATAAGCGGTATCCAGCAGACATCCATATTATTCCACAGTCTTCCGAGCGGTGATGACTGAAACCCGAACCTGCCGGGTTTTGAAATAAACTTTCCGCCAAGAATGAAAAACAGCACATTTGCAAGTATCATTCCGGCATATTCGTAATAATATTTCCAGCGTTCTTTATACATTAATATCATGTGGGCATTATATTTGTCAGCCTCTGCATATTCCTGAGCGTTCGCAACTTCAACTGAACCTTCATCAATATTTTTCTGAGTGATATATTTCAGATCTGACATTTGCATGGCAGATACCTCCTGATAATTTAATTTTTCTGTTTTCTCGATGTATGTGTATTTATTGTAAGCGGTATGAAATGCGGATAACCGATCTCATACCTTATTTGTAAATCAGTCTTTTCCATAAGATAAAGCATCAGTATATTTGCTGCTGACGGGATAAGATAAATAAATGATGCCGGAATGAGAAGAACTGCAAAAAGCAGACCAAGCTGCCATTTATATAAGCGTCTTTTGATGATAAAATAAGAAAAAGCAAACAAGAAAATAACCCACGGAATAAGAGCTGAAAACACATTTCCTGTCAGCTTATACATAAGCGAACCTGAAAATAAAAAACGCTTTGGGCCTGCAAATCCGTCAAAGTCTGACCATAAAATAGGAACTAATCCGAAACAGGTAAAGCCAAGGTCTGCCATTACCATAACAAGAAAGTCAAACAGAAAAATCCTGCGTTTTGCCCTCATTCTTGCCATATGAAGGTTATACTTGTCTGCTTCCGCATAAACTGCGGCTGATTCAGCAGTGATACAGCTTTCATCAATATTCTGCTGTGTGATGTATTTTAAATCCGATAATGTCATAATAGTTCTCCTATGAAAAATCTGAGGTGTTAATCTTCACCTTCCGTGTAATCAAACTGATTTGATGCAGCTGCAGCAGCGGCTTTGCTGAACTGCGTTTCATAAAGCTGAGTATATACACCGCCTGCATTCACAAGCTGATTGTGTGTGCCACGCTCAGCAATAGTGCCGTCCTTGATAACGAGTATTTCGTCTGCGGCAAGTATCGTCGAAAGGCGGTGCGCTATGAGTATGCTTGTACGTGAGGTTATCAGCGGCTCGATAGCGTCCTGTATTTTCTGCTCCGATATGGAATCAAGCGCAGATGTTGCCTCGTCAAATATCATAAGTGCAGGATTTTTAAGCAGTACTCTTGCAATTGAGATTCTCTGCTTTTCGCCGCCTGAGAGTTTCAGTCCCCTGTTGCCTACAACAGTATCAAGTCCGGTTTCCTGATTTTCTATAAATTCATAGATATTTGCCTTTTTGCAGGCGTTTATGAGTTCTTCTTCCGTGGCATCAGGCTTTGCATAAAGCAGATTGTCCCTTATCGTACCATTGAAAAGATAAGTCTCCTGACTTACTATGCCGATATTTTTCCTGAGATAAGCAAGGTCGATTTTTCTTACATCTATGCCGTCAAAAGCAACTGTGCCTGCCGTTGTATCATAAAGTCTTGGAATTAGATTTACAAGTGTGCTTTTTCCCGAACCTGACGGGCCGACAACAGCTATGCACTTGCCGCTTTCAAGGCTGAAATTTATATCGGTGAGTATCTGTCTTTCCTTGTCATAATAGAAGCCAACGTGCTTAAATTCAACTTCGCCCTCCGCAGGTTTTTCTGGTATCACCGCATCAGGTGCATTCTCGATCTCCGGCGGCATATCAAAATATTCAAAAATACGGGTAAACAGAGCCATGGAGCGTATCCAGTCCACCTGAATGTTGAGAAGCTGATTTACCGGGCCGTACATTTTTCCGAGAAGTGCGACCAGTACTGAAATTTCACCTACAGTGATAGTGTCATCAAACTTCATCATGATGATTCCACCTGCAAGATAAATGAGCATAGGGCCAATGCTTGAAAATGTACTGAGTGCTACCCTGAACCATCTGCCTGCCATATTTTCACGGATATTCAGCTTTACCATACGCTTATTTACAGATTCATACTTTTCGTATTCTGTTTTCTCCATACCGAAAAGCTTGACAAGAAGCTGACCGCTTACGGACATCGTTTCATTAAGAATGCCGTTCATTTCATCACTGCATTCCTGTGATTCATTGGTAATAGACCATCTTGTTTTGCCTGCACTTCTTGTTGGGATGACAAACAGAGGTATAACAACTATGCCGACAACTGCAAGCAGCGGATTCTGTCTGAACATCATGACAAGTGCGACAATAAGCGTTATTGAATTTGAAAGTATATTCGTCAGTGTGCTTGTGATGATCTGCTGAACGCCGGAAATATCGCTTGTCATTCGGGTTATGATATCGCCCTGATTGTTTGATGTGAAGAATCTCTGCGACATTTTCTGGAGATGCAGATACATCTTGTTCCTCATGTCATAGGTTATGTGCTGGGCTATCCATGTATTCATATAGCCCTCAAAAACGCCGATAAGATTAGCGCCGAGCGTAACAAGCAGTGACAGTACAATGAAAAAAATCAGCTTATTTATGCTTTTTCCGATAAGTCCCTCATCGATTATCTTTCCTGTCAGCACCGACGGCATGAGATTGAGTACCGATGAAAATGCAATGGCAATAAGAACGAGTACCATCTGTTTCCAGTATGGTTTCAAGTATGAAAATACACGCAGAATAAGTCCTTTTGTTACTTTAGGGCGATTTTTCATTTCTTCATCTGTCAGAAATCTTGCGGCTCTTGGGCCTCCCATTGGCGGCATATCTTTCACTTCCTTAATTATTCTTCTTCCTGATAATCTTCCTCTGTTTCATAATCGGTTTCGCTGTCATTTTCTGTCTCGTTATCTTCTGTTTCATCATCTTCTGTATCGTCGGTTTCTTCTTCGTCAGGTGCATTAAGGTCAACAGGTTCTCCGCCGAATCCGAGAATGATGCTGTTTACTGCAGCAAAATAATCTGCTGTTGATGCAAATGATGATGCCTCCGTTATGGCATCAGCCAGTTCGGGGCGCATATCTTCAAGTCTGCGGTTTGCTGTAACAGTGCCTGTTCTCTTGTCAAGAATGATAACATATGTATCGGCTTTGTTGCATTCTGCAAATCTGCGTTCATGATATTCACCTGCAAGTTCATCATTAGTTCTGCCTGTATTGTTATCCATAGCAACAACAGCAACAGAATTAAGCGGAATCTCTCCGAGGGCATCACTAAGCTTTTCTGCAACCTTCTCTGCAAATACATTAGAGTTGTCAACAAGATTTTCAGGACATTTTTCACAGAGTTTAAGCATCGTCAATGCCGCATCCTTATAGTTGCCGACAACAAGCTTTGTTGTTGCGTTATACAGTTCGTCACGCTCCGAAACATCATCGATAAAGCGCTGACAGCAGCCCATTTTGTATACTGCATCAGTGTTTGTCTCATTGTTGATGACGAATACCATGCCGCTTCCGCCTTCGCCGTAAAGCAGACGGTATACCTCGGCGGCATACTGATCGGCTGTCAGACCTTTCAGGTCATTTGTTATCACGACTGCCGTATTCAGAAGATATTGCTTATAAAGCATCTCAGCATATTTATTGCATTCGTCAAATTCCGCAGCTGTAAGAGTACCGATGTTATCATAGATGAAGGTATTTTCCTGAACATCTATCAGAGCATTGTCAGACTGCTCACTGCTTTGGACAGCAACAGGAACATCCGGATAGCTGACAGAAGGAACTGTTTCTAAAACAGGACTGCATCCGCATAAAAGTGAACCTGCCGAAACTGCAATAAAAAATGTTGAAAAAATTTTCTTCAAAAAAATCATTCCTTACTCTTGTAATCTCTCTTATATTTTAGTATAATTTAATAGAAAAATCAAGTAAAAACAAAAAAAATACCTATTTAAATTTTTTAGGGCAACACGATGTATGATGCAATATGCCGATATAGCGCAGCTTATCGGCGAATACCATCAAAGAAGGAGTTTGCTATGGATTATACAATAAAAGGTTCTGACATAATTGTACATGAGAAAGATTTTGACCTTGACGAGACGCTTGACTGCGGACAGGCCTTTCGCTGGAAAAAAATAAGTTCTGACTACAAATGCACATATAACGGATATTTTCTCAATACTGAACTTACAGTTTCTGATATGGGCGGCAGTCGGTTTATATTTCATGATACAAGTGAAGCGGATTTTCTGGATAAATGGATAAGCTATTTTGATTTCAATACGGATTATACCGAACTCAAAAAACAGTTTTCCGAAGATGAAACTCTTTCCAGAGCCTGTGAGTTTGCAGGCGGAATACGTCTTCTGCGTCAGGACAGCTGGGAGTGTCTTATATCTTTCATTATTTCCCAGAATAACAATATTCCTCGTATTAAAGGCATTATTGACAGGCTTTGTGAACATTACAGCGGCAGTTTTCCTGACTGCAAACAACTTTCTGCCGAAGGTGAAGATGACCTTGCATATCTGAGAAGCGGTTTCCGTGCGAAATATCTTGCAGATGCCGCACATAAAACTGCTGACGGCACTGTAAACCTTGCAGAGATCGCAGAAATGCCGATAGACTGCGCAAGAGCCGAACTAAAAAAAATATGCGGCGTAGGTCCGAAGGTCGCTGAATGCGTTTTGCTTTTCGGAATGCACAGAACAGAGGCTTTTCCGATAGATGTTTGGATTAAGCGTGTGCTTGCCGAATATTATCCGAACGGATTTCCTGAATTTGCCGCAGAAAATGCAGGCATAGCCCAACAGTATCTGTTTCATTACATAAGAAATCTCAAACAGTAAGGTTAAGATATGGATAAAAAAAATTCTTTCAGATTTTTGAACGGAGAATCGGTATACATTACCTGTACGCCTGATAGTACCGTAAAAAATACATTTTTCTATGCTCTGGATACAGGGCATCTGAAAAAAGAGGACTGCTCTGCATTCTCATCTGATACATCCGATTCATTCCTCATTTTTGCCGTAGTCAGCGGTAGAGGGGTACTTGATACAGGTGATTCAAAAATAACGCTGAATGGAGGTGACTGCGTTTTTATCGACTGTTTGTCACCACATGGTTTTATCAGTTCCGATGATGAGCCGTGGGAAATAATGTGGGTGCATTTTAACGGCTGTACATCCCGACAGTACTATGAGCATTTTATTTCAAATTCAAAAAATGTATTCCGACCTCTGTTTTTTGACAAAGCAGTGACCGGGCTTTCTGAACTTGCAGAGATAAATGGTCATGTTGTAACAAATGCAGATATCATAAGTTCAAAGCTTATTGTTGATCTGCTCACACTCGCTTTGACAGTCAGTGATTCCGATCAGCAGTTTGATACGGGATTAAGACAGAAACTTGCTGCCGTCCATGCATATATCGACGATCATTTCAGCGAAGATCTGTCGCTTGAAAAGCTTTCGTCCATGTTCTATATCAGCAAATATTATCTCACAAGAGAATACAGGAAGATATACGGTATGACTATTTTTCAGCATATCATCAATGCAAGGATAAATTACGGCAAGGAACTGCTGAGATATTCCGATAAATCCGTTGAGGATATTGCGCATCTCTGCGGCTTCAATGACCAGAGCTATTTTGCAAGGCAGTTCAAGAAAGCCGAAAATCAGACCTGTTTCTCATACAGGAAAATGTGGAGAAAATAAAGGACACCTCTAAAAACCTCTTTTGAGGAAAAACAGCTATGCACAGCATCTGCTGCACCTATCTGTTTTTTCTTTTTCAAAACGGGTTTTTAGAGGTGCCATAAAAAAAGAGAGCCGAAGCTCTCTTTTTTTATGACCAGACCTGTAAGCCGGGTTCTGTCGTGTGCGGTAATTTATCTACGCTTGCCGTTGCCGGTAAGCTCAAGCCGTCATTACTTGTTATACGCCGAGCAGACGTTGTAATAACAAGCACCAATAGACGTTGCATCGGATAGGGTTTACATGGCAGCACAGTCTCCTGTGCCCCGGTGAGCTCTTACCTCGCCTTTCCACCATCACCGCCCTTACGGACGGCAGTATATCTCTGTTGCACTTGCCCTAAGGTCGCCCTCGGCTGCCGTTAGCAGTTATCCCGCTCTGTGATGCCCGGACTTTCCTCGTAAACTGAAATCGTTTCCGCTACCGCATAGTCTGCTCACTTAATCATTTTACCATTATCATTTTGATTTGTCAAGCTTTTTTCATTTTTACCGACAAATTTCCATTCACTAAGACCGCATTCAAGCATTTCTGCTATCTTTATACCGTCTTTTTCACTGATAGCCCTCACCTTGAAGCGTTTGTATTCTTCCGAGCCGAACCATACGCTTACTGCGCATCTTTTGCTTAATTTCTGGAGAAGATTCTGCTCAAGTTCAACTTTTGATACGTTGTTCCTTTCCCCTATCACGGTATAGAATTTTGTCCATTTGGAACAGCGCACCATGATCTTGTCGTCATAAATTGATATTCCGCTTGTGAAAAGTGCCGCAAGCTTTACAATAACGAGCCATATCAACGGAATTTCAAGCATGACCGCAATGAAAAATAATAGTTCATTGAACTGCGGAATAAAGTCAAGAAGAATGCTGAAAAGCGGAAATACTGCCGCAGACAATACAAACGGCGGCATGATATATGAAAGATATCCCATTTTCTTTGCCTGAAAATCATTGTTCAGATTCCCGACGATTCCAAGCTTCTCCAGTCCGTGACCGAGATTTTTTTCAAGCTTTACCGGCAGAAGTACAGGCAGTCGGCTGTTGGTGCTGCCATAGCCTGCACAGCTTATATGGACTGCAACTGCACCGAATATCTTCATTATAAGATTCTGTCTGAAATCAGTGTAATTGATATGCGAAAAGCGTATTCTGCTTTCCATACGGTTGAATAGTCCGTAAGTTACTTTCAGGCATCTGTTATCTGATTCAACTTCAAAACGTGCGTATCTTGTAACATTGACAATGAACGAAATAATCCACGATGCTATAAAGAAAATGCCAATAACAAGCGCATATGTCGGAATATTGAGTATCCACTTGTCAGTCAGCTTTTCCGTTTCAGCAGTTATCTTGCTCAGCGAAACGCTGATTATGTCATGAGCGATATCTCCGCCCTTGAAGAAAAACATGGCGATATATACCGTTCCTGAAAAACCGCTTGAAAAGAATACCGAAAAAAGAAGAACGGACAGCAGTGAAGGTTTCCTCATATGCGGCGGCTGTACTGATTTTGTGACATCGGGAATATGTTTCATTATCTCAGCACACACTTTGTCCGAAACGAGCAGTTTCAGGTCTGCTGTCTTGAAAATGCCTGCTCTTGTATCGCATCTTACTCGCTTTGCCCCGAACGGCATCAGATGCATGGGATTTTCTATTGTTGCAGAGCTTATATTTCTGAACGGCATTGCCGTTCTTACACGTATCAGTACGCCGTCGGTGTGTATTATGGATTCGTCATCGATATCAATGACCGAAAACCACCACATAACAAGTCCGAACAGCAGAATTATGCCGATAACAAGAAGATCGAACCATGCGCCCTTTATCCATGTGTAAAGAAAATCCTTGCTGAAATGGTAAGTCAGTATTCCTCGGATAAATGGGAATACAAGCAGCCAGATGTTTTTTACCGAATATTTCAGTATTCTCAGAGGATGTTCGTGATACATTTCACATCTCCTCCCTGTCCAGCCCTGATGCTTTGCGCAGTATCTCCTCAGCGTCAGTCCATTTAAGGAAAAGCAGTCTTTCCTGACCACCGTAAACAAAGAATACAATGAAGTTCAGTCCCGTATACTTTGAGAAAGGCGTGCTGACTGCAGCAGTGTACTGAACAGCAGAAAAACGTATCGACTGATGAGTTTTTATGAAAACACCGCTGCTGCGGATAATTTCAGTATCAGTAACAATATATTTCATTGACCTGAACAAAAGCGGATAATAAACGAAAGACAGAATCAGACCGAGAATAATTGATGCTGCACTGATAAGAACTGCTATAAGACGTACCGGAATGAAATACATAGCAACAGAAGTTATGCCTGATGCTGCAAGAATAAGAACTGCTTTTATTGTTGCAAGACTTCTTTTGTCAGGAAAATATTCTTTCATTATTCGCCTCCCTTTATGGTTCTTTTTTTATTATAACACAAATATTCTGTAATGTAAATATTTTTCTGCACATTACGGAGGCTTTTTATGTTTATTCTAAATAAAATCAATTCTTTGGTGTGGGGGAACGGTCTTATTTTTCTGCTTTTATTTACGGGAGTGATCTATACGATCCGCCTGAAATTCGTTCAGTTCAGGCTTTTCCCGTTCCTTTTCCGACGGCGGAAATCGCAGAATAAAGGAATATCACAGTTCAGAACTGTCAGTATGTCCCTCGGAACTTCAATGGGGACAGGCAACATCGTAGGAGTTGCATCTGCGCTTTCTGTCGGCGGTGCAGGTGCTGTGTTCTGGATGTGGGTATCCGCATTTCTCGGCATGGCTCTGGTATATGCCGAAAATTCACTGTCCGTGACATTTTCTGATAAGTCTGCTAAGGGGGCTTTCGGCTATCTGAAAAACGGTCTGCACTCCCCTTTTCTTGCCGCTGTTTTTGCGGTTTTCTGTATTCTGGCAGCGTTAGGAATGGGCGGAATGGTTCAGGTAAATTCCTTTGCGGAATGTTTCAGAACGTGTACAAATAGACCTGCACATCTTCTGGCATTTCCTGTTTTCTGCCTGATTTTCGCTGTAGTAAGCGGAGGCGCAGAGCGTATAGGAACTGCGGCACAGCTTCTCCTTCCGACTGCGGCAGTCATATATAGTCTTGCCTGTTTGTCAATAATTATCCGATTTCATGATGAGCTTCCCGATGCTGTACGTTCCGTTTTTTCACAGGCTTTCGGCATTCGTCAGGCTGTTGGCGGTGTTTCGGGAATTGCTGTTTCTGCGGCTGTATCAACAGGCATAAGACGAGGCATATTTTCCAATGAGGCAGGTCTCGGCAGTTCACCTATACTGCACAGTGCCGCTGAAAGCGATGAGCCGCATATTCAGGGAATGTGGGCGGTTTTCGAGGTTTTTGCAGATACTATGCTGTGTTGTACGCTTACTGCGCTGACCTTGCTCGTTTCAACTGATGATTTCTCGGTCATCGGCTGTTTTTCTTCAGTATTCGGCGGATATTCGGATATTTTTGTCACGGCTGAAATGGCAGTTTTTGCGTTCTGTACAGTTATTGGCTGGTATTACTGCGGAGAATGTGCATTCCGTTATCTCACCAAATCAGAAAACACATGGGCATTTTCTGCTGTCTTTGCATTGATCGCTTCATCAGGAACATTTCTATCCTCCGATGCCGTATGGACATTGTCTGATATTTTCAACGGACTTATGGCATTTCCGAATCTGCTTGCACTTCTTTATCTCAAAAAATATGTAGTGCTGAATAAATCATCTGTAAATCGCCAATAACTAACTTTGTTATGAATTGACAGAAAAATTACGCAATATCGATAAATATAATGTCATAACCGAAAACATTGTTTTTTTGCTATTGACATTATGAAATTTTTTTTGTATAATTAGATTGTATATATCTGCATTCTTATGACTTTATTGGCTTATGCCATTAAATATATTCCGGAATTTCCGCTGTTTACGGTATTCCAAAAGGTTTCTGCAATAAATCATGCCAAGAGTTTTTCAACATACGGAACAATATTGGCGGCAGTCAGGCTTCATGCCTGTATGTCCCGTGGAGATATGACTTTTTCAGTCTGTACGTTTTTCTCCGTTATCCCTGTTCTGAAGCATTATTCAGTGCCCGTTAACTGTTTTTCTGTATTTTCTCGCTGATTTTATATTGTTGCGAAACCTCTGCATATCACAAAACCGCATCGTTACGATATTTTTATGCGGTTTCCGTCCGTTTCTGAAAGTGAGGTAACATAGTGAACGAAAAAGAAACTCCAAAAACTCCACGCAGACGCACTTCTGCAAGCAAAAGCCAGACTGCGCCAAAACGTGTACCAAAAAAGAAAGAGGCTGCTGAAGAACTTCCTAAAGCACCTGCAAGACGAGGCAGACCTCCACGTACAAAAGAAGTCAAGAAAACTCCTGTAAGAATTATTCCCCTCGGAGGACTTCATGAGATCGGCAAGAATATGACCGTTTTTGAATGCTCAAATGATATGTTCATTCTTGACTGCGGTCTTGCATTCCCTGATGCCGATATGCCCGGCGTTGATATTGTTATCCCTGATTTTACCTATGTTGAGCGCAATGCTGACAAGGTAAGAGGCATCGTTATTACCCACGGCCATGAAGACCATATCGGCGGTCTTGCATACCTTCTTAAAAAAGTTAACGTGCCTGTCTATGCCACAAGGCTTACTATCGGTCTTATCGAGGGCAAACTCAAGGAACAGGGACTCTACGGCAAGGTCAATCTCAATATCGTTGAACCTAAGAAAACCGTAAAAATGGGCTGTATGGCTGTTGAATTCATCAAGGTCAACCACTCTATCCCTGATTCGGTCGGAATGGCTATCCATACTCCTGCAGGCGTTATTGTTCACACAGGTGACTTCAAGGTAGACTATTCCCCTATCGACGGCAAGATTATTGACCTTGCACGTTTCGGCGAACTCGGCAGCAAGGGTGTTCTTGCCCTTATGGCTGACTCAACGAATGCCGAACGTCCCGGATATACACATTCCGAAAAAACTGTCGGTGAATCCTTTGACAAGCTGTTCAAGAAGGGCGAGGGCAAGCGTATCATTATCGCTACTTTCTCCTCAAATATCCACCGTGTTCAGCAAATCATCAACTGTGCCCAGAGATACGGCAGAAAAGTTGCAATTTTCGGCAGAAGTATGGTAAATGTAATAAATACTGCCATCGAACTCGGTTATCTTGATGTACCTGACGGCATTATCATCGACATTGAAATGATAAACCGCTATGAGAGTGAAAATATTGTTCTCATCACAACCGGAAGTCAGGGAGAACCTATGTCCGCTCTTACACGCATGGCTATGAATGACCACAAAAAGGTCAATATCACGCCTATGGATTTCATTATTATTTCTGCTACTCCTATCCCAGGCAACGAAAAGTTCGTTACACGAGTTGTGAATGAACTCATGAAATCGGGCGCTGAGGTCGTTTATGAGGCTATGTATGAAGTCCACGTTTCAGGTCACGCCTGCCAGGAAGAACTCAAACTTATGCAGTCGCTGACAAAACCTAAGTTCTTTATACCTGTTCACGGCGAATACAAGCACCTCAAAAAGCACGCTGATCTTGCCTATCAGCTCGGAATGCCTGATGAAAATGTCATCATCGCTGAGATCGGCAATGTCATTGAAACTGACGGTAATACTATGAAAATAGTATCACAGGTACCCGCCGGCAGAGTTCTTGTTGACGGTCTTGGTGTAGGCGATGTTGGTTCTATTGTTCTCAGGGACAGAAAGCATCTCGCTCAGGACGGTCTTATCATTATTGTTATCGGCATTGAAAAGGCAACAAATGAAGTTGTCGCAGGCCCTGACATAATTTCCCGTGGTTTCGTCTATGTACGTGAATCGGAGGAACTTATGGACGAGGCAAAGCTTCTGCTTTCCGATACACTTGCAAACTGCTCCGCAGGTGAACTGAGAGAATGGAATTCACTTAAAGGCAAACTGCGTGACTCCCTTTCTGACTTCATCTATCAGAAAACAAAGCGCAGTCCTATGATCCTTCCTATTATCATGGAGACTTGATTTTTCTGCGGCAGTAATGCTGCACAAATTATCGGCTTCCCGAAAGGAGCTATATAATGAAAAACAAATTTCCGGCATTGTTCTTTATTCTTCAGATAATTCTCATCGCCATTATCACGGTCGCAATGCTGCGTCTGAGATATTCACACTTTGACGTTTTCGTTCTTCTCACAGCAGCTGTTCTGATAATTACAGTCTCAGCCGTGTATATTATTTTCAGTTCACGTAATTCCATGAAACGTATCTCGGAGATGAATGATCATCTGGAAACATCTGCCGGCGAATATATGAGTTCACTCCCTGCACCTGTTGCAGTTATTGACGAAAAATCTACACTTCTCTGGTATAACCAGATGTTTCAGGAGAAAATAAGTCTCGGTCAGGATGCATACGGCAATAGTTTCGGCGCATATGTGAATGTTGATATCAGCGCTGTAAAAGCTTTGAAGAATGAGAACTGTACCGTAAGCGGAAGTATATACAGACTTATCACCGAAAAGTACAATAAAGGCGATATGACACTGTATGTTATCTATTTCAGCGATGAAACAAACCTTATCAGCATCAGAAATGACCTTGATTCATCACGTCCGAACGTTGTCATAATCACTATTGACAATTACGACGAGATAATTCAGAATGCCAAGGAAAGCGATAAGGCTCAGGCTTCTCTTGAAATTGAAAAGCTTATTGAATCGTTTATGAGTGAAACCAACGGCTTTATCAAAAAAACTTCTTCAAATATCTTTTATGCCGTTATTGAAAGCCGTCATCTTGACAAGATAATCAGCGAAAAATTCAAGATACTTGATGCCGCAAGGAATATCAAAATTGCAGGAAAATATCCGCTTACATTCTCTATCGGTGTCGGTCACGGCGCTGAGAGTCTCGCTGACAGTGAGCGTATCGCAAGACAATGCCTTGATATGGCTCTCGGCAGAGGCGGAGATCAGGCTGTTGTCAAGACTGATAACGGATACCGTTTCTTCGGCGGTATTTCGCAGGGCGTTGAGAAACGTTCAAAAGCCAAAGCACGTATTATTGCAAATGCTTTGCAGGATCTTATTTCAGTTTCAGGCAAAGTATTCATTATGGGACACCGTTTCGGCGACCTTGATTCCATCGGCGCTTCATGCGGTCTTGCAGGCGCTATCCGTCTGCTCGGCAAGGAATCCTATGTAGTCGTTAACCAGAGCAGAAACCTTGCTTCTAATCTTATTGATTTCATGGAGGATAAATCAGGCAAGGATATTTTCCTTTCACCTGATGATGCTGTTGCCACAATCGGGCCTGAAGATCTGCTTATTATAGTTGATACTCATAATAAGGATTACCTTGAAAGTATTGAACTCTATTCAAAAGCCAAATCATCAGTTGTTATCGACCACCACAGAAAAACTGTCAATTTCATCGATAATGCAGTTATTTTCCACCATGAACCATATGCGTCATCAGCTTCTGAAATGGTGACAGAAGTCATACAATACTTCCGCTATGAGTCCGATGCCCATATCGAAAGCTGTTTTGCAGAGGCTCTGCTTTCAGGTATTATGCTTGATACCAAGAATTTTGTCATGCGTACAGGCGTGAGAACTTTTGAAGCAGCAGCATTCCTTAAAAAGCTCGGCGCAGATACAGTTGCTGTAAAGCTGCTTTTCTCAAATTCTATCGATTCATACAGAAGAAAAACTCAGGTAGTTGCATCTGCAAAGGTCTACAAAAACTGTGCCATTGCAACCGCTGATTTCAAATCAGATGATATCCGCATAGTTGCACCTCAGGCGGCAGATGAACTTCTCAGCATCACTGATGTGGAGGCTTCATTTGTTATCTTCAGGACAGGCAGTACTGTCAATATCTCATCACGTTCTCTTGGTGCGATGAATGTTCAGGTAATAATGGAAAAACTCGGCGGTGGCGGTCATCAGACTATGGCTGCCGTACAGCTTGAAAATACTTCATTTGAAGATGCAAATAAGGCTGTTATAAATGCAATTGATGAGTATCGCAGGGATAACCCTGATACATAATTCTATTTGTCATAAGAAAGGTTGTAAAAATCATGAAAGTTATCTATTTAGCCGATGTTAAAGGCTCAGGAAAAAAAGGCGAAGTCAAAAATGTTTCCGACGGCTATGCAAGAAACATGCTTATTCCCAAGGGACTTGCCGTTGAGGCTACCCCTCAGAATATGAATAAATTACAGGGACAAAAAGACTCAGCTCAGCATAAAATCGATGTTGATACACAGGCTGCAAAAGATGCTGCCGAAAAACTCAAGGGCAAAAAGGTCATCATTAAAGCCAAGGCCGGTTCAAATGACAGACTTTTCGGCTCAATTACCGCTGCAAACGTTGCAGATGCAGTTGAACAGCAGTTCGGTGTAAAAGTTGATAAGAAAAAGATCACACTCAGCACTGATATCAAGAATTTCGGTTCATATTCTGCCGTAATAAAGCTTTATAACGGTATTTCTGAAACTATTGACATAGAAGTTACCGAAGGCTGAACGGTGCATTGCAATGGATGAAAATAATTTTGTTGTCTCCGCCAGAGAACTGCCCCACAGTATCGAGGCGGAGCAATCCGTTTTAGGAGCAGTTATCGCCGATTCTTCGATACTTCCGGTAGTTATCGAACTGATAAAGCCTGAATATTTCTACAGCGAACAGCACAGCGCCATTTTCAGCATTATTGTCAGAATGTTTTCAACAGGCGCTCCTGTGGATATCGTTACGCTTCTCAATGAATCGGAAAAGCTTCATATCTTTGAAAGTCCGACAGAAGGCAGACGCTATCTCTCGGAAATAGCCAATATGCTCCCTACTACCGCAAATATCGAAAGCTACTGCAAGATAGTTGCCGACAAGTATTTCATAAGAAGTCTCGGCTATGCGGCAAGAGGCATCCTTGAGGACATCCAGACAGGCGAACATGATGCACAGCTTCTCCTTGATGCGGCTGAACAGAAAATCTATGATATCCGTCAGGGACGTGATGTCCGTGGACTTATTCCGATATCCGATGCCATTGCGGAGGCTTATGACCGTCTCGGCAAGATATCAGGCCCTGACAAGGAAAAATATGTGGGCGCACGTACAGGATTCACCCTCCTTGACAGTATTACTTCAGGTCTGAATAAATCCGACCTTATCATCATCGCTGCCCGTCCTGGTATGGGTAAAACCTCGTTTGCCATGAATATTGCTACAAACGTTGCAAGACGCTGTGACAAGGACGTTGTAACGTTCAACCTCGAAATGTCAAAGGAACAGCTTGCTACACGTATCCTTTCGACTGAAGCTCTTGTTGATTCAAATATTCTCAGAAACGGCAGACTTACAGGTGATGACTGGGTAAAACTTGCTACAAGCGCAGGTTATCTCAGCGGTCTTCCGCTTTATATCGATGATACCGCAAGCATGACTGTCCAGCAGATGAAAGCCAAGCTGAGACGTACAAAAAATCTCGGACTTGTCATCATCGACTACCTCCAGCTTATGGAATCAACTACACGTTCTGATAACCGAGTTGTTGTTATTTCTGAGATAACTCGTCAGCTAAAGGTCATGGCAAAGGAACTGAATGTACCTGTGATTCTTCTTTCACAGCTTTCCCGTGCCGTTGAAGGACGTACAGACAAGCGTCCTATGCTTTCTGACCTGCGTGAATCAGGTTCTATCGAACAGGATGCCGATATCGTGCTTTTCCTCTATCGTGAGGCATATTATAACAAGGAAAGTCAGCGCCCGAATATTTCTGAATGTATCGTTGCCAAGAACCGTCATGGTGAAACCGGTACTGTGGAACTTATCTGGGACGGTCAGTATACTCGTTTCTCCAACCCTGAATATACAGAAGCACCTACTGACATAAAATGATTATGATAGAAAAAATTTATGATTTCATTATAGAAAATCAGCTTGTAAATGCCAATGATACCGTTGTTTGCGGACTTTCAGGCGGTGCTGACAGCACCGGTCTGCTTCTTGCCATGTACAGACTCAAAGAACGTCTGAATATCAGGGTTGAGGCTCTCCATGTCAATCACTGTCTGCGTGGAGCGGAAAGTGACCGTGACGAAAATTTCTGCCGTCAGCTTTGTGAAAGGCTGAATGTGCCGTTTATCGCTGTTTCATGTGATGTTAAAGGCTATGCACTGAAAAATTCACTGTCAGATGAAGAAGCCGCACGCAAGCTGAGATACGGTATTTTTGCAGATCATTCACAAGGAAAAAAACTTGCAACTGCACACAATGCAAATGATAATCTCGAAACTGTCATTTTCAATCTTACCCGTGGTTCAGCGCTCAAAGGGCTTGCAGGTATCCCTGTTAAGCGTGACAATATCATCAGACCTCTGCTTGCTGTATCAAGAAGTGAGATAGAAACGTTTCTTTCCGCCGAAAACCAGCCTTTTGTCACGGACAGCACAAATCTCTCAGATGATTATACACGAAATAAGATACGGCATAATGTTATCCCGCTTTTACAGCAGATAAACAGCTCTGTCATTGAAACTTCCGTAAACTCAATTGCTGCCCTGCGAAATGAGAATGACCTTATCGAAACCGAAACTGACCTGGCAATGATGAAATGCCGCACTGAAAATAAATTTATCGGGCTTGCTGAATACCACAGTGTTATCCGCAGACGATGCATTGCACGGCTTCTAACTGAAAACAGTCTCCCCTATTCGGCTGACAGGCTTGCCGAGGCTGACAATATTCTTGTAAACGGCGGAAAAATAAATATTTCAGGTGAACTTTTCCTTGTTTCCGACGGAAAACAGCTTGAACTGAAAAAAATACCGAAAAATACTCTCCATGAGACAATATCAAAGGAACTTGTAATCGGCGAAAATTCAATTTTTCCCAACAAAATTCTGGTTTGCGAACTTATTGATAAAGAAAATATCAATAATTTCCCCTTTGTTAACAAAAAGTTAACATTTTACCTCGCAGATTATGATAAAATAAAAGGAAGAATTATTGTCAGAAACCGTAAATACGGTGACAAAATTCAGCTCTGCGGCAGGGATTTCAGTTCCTCGGTAAAAAAACTGATAAATGAGACCGTTCCTCCTGAAAAGCGCAGTACACTGCACTTTATCGAGGACAGTGAGGGTACGGTTTTCGCTGAAAGAATCGGCATCGCTCAGCGTGTCGCTCCAGATCAGAACACCGTGCGTCTGCTAAGAATTTCAGTAAAAAATTATAGAATGGAGTGAATAATTTGACACCAAAAAAGAGCAAAGGCATCTTCACCTATCTTCTGATTGTTATCGTCGCTTTCTTCTGTTTCTACCTCGTAATATCAAACATGGGCGATACTGCGAAACGAACGGACTACACCGAAATCATCCAGTATTTTGATGATTACAAGGTTTCCTACTATGAACTTGATCTCGGTTCGGGTGAACTTAGTTATCAGCTCCGTGGAGAAGACGTAAAACACAAGTACAATGTTCCAAACGTAAGTATCTTCCTCGATGATACAGAAAATTACCGTGTGGAGTATAACAAGAAATACCCTAATGATCCTCTGAAGCAGAACTACATCAAGATTACAGACCATACATGGCTGTATTCACTTATCCCTGTTCTTCTTACTGTCGTTCTCGGCATTGTTATTCTCGTATTTATGATGAAACAGAGCGGCGGCGGCGGAAAGTATTCCAATTTCGGCAAGGCTAACCTGAAATCAGGCGCAAGTGCAAGAAAAAATACTTTCAAGGACGTTGCAGGCGCAGATGAAGAAAAACAGGAACTTCAGGAAATCGTTGACTTCCTCAAGCATCCGAACAAATATAAGGACATCGGTGCTAAGGTTCCGAAGGGCGTTCTTCTTCTCGGCCCTCCGGGTACAGGTAAAACTCTCCTTGCAAGAGCTGTTGCAGGCGAGGCAGGCTGTCCGTTCTTCCCTATTTCGGGTTCGGATTTCGTTGAAATGTTTGTCGGTGTCGGTGCTTCCCGTGTAAGAGACTTATTTGAACAGGCTAAGAAGCATTCTCCGGCTATCATCTTTATCGACGAGATCGATGCTGTTGGCCGTCACAGAGGCGCAGGTCTCGGCGGCGGACATGATGAACGTGAGCAGACTCTTAACCAGCTCCTCGTTGAAATGGACGGCTTTACAGGCAATGACAGCGTTATTGTCCTTGCGGCTACCAACAGACGAGATATCCTTGATCCTGCACTTCTCAGACCAGGCCGTTTCGACAGACAGATCGTTGTCGGCTATCCTGATGTAAAGGGACGTGAGGAGATACTCAATGTTCATGCTAAAAACAAGCCTCTTGGCCCGGACGTTGACCTTAAAGTCATCGCTCAGACAACTCAGGGATTTACAGGTGCCGATCTCGAAAACCTCCTTAACGAAGCTGCTCTGCTTGCCGCAAGAAATGACAAGCTTGCAATCTCCGAAAAGGATATCGAGGAAGCTACCATGAAGGTTCTTGCAGGTCCTGAAAAGAAGTCCCGTGTGGTTACAGAACACGACAAGCGTGTTACTGCTTATCATGAGGCAGGTCATGCTGTTGCAGCCTATAACCTTCCTACACAGGAAAAGGTTCATCAGGTAACTATCATTCAGCGTGGCATGGCTGCAGGTCTTACAGTCACACGTCCTGAAAATGACGACAGACACGTTTCAAGAAATCAGATGAGAGAACAGATAGTTATGCTTCTCGGCGGACGTGTTGCAGAGGAACTTTTCATTGAGGATATCTGCACAGGCGCTTCAAATGATATTGAACGTGCTACAAAGACTGCAAGAAACATGGTCACAAGATACGGTTTCTCAAAGAAACTCGGCACTGTGGTTTACGGCTCTGATAATGACGAGGTATTCCTCGGAAAGGATTATGGTCATACAAGAAACTACAGCGAAGCCATTGCGGCTCAGATCGATGAAGAAATTCGTCAGATCATTGAAACTGCTTATAATGACTGTACCGAAATTCTCAAGAAGAATGCAGAAAAAATGCATTTCCTTGCAAAGTATCTCCTGAAATTTGAAAAAATTGACGGTGCTGACTTTGATAAGCTCATGAAGGGCGAAATGACAGAGGACGTTTTCATTGACGTTCCTGCCGAAGAAAAAGCTGAGGAGAAAACTGCTGATGAGGCAGAAACCAAGGCTGACGTTAATACAACAGAAGATAAAGATGCTGAATAATTTACAAAATCCCGAAGTTTTCCGCTTCGGGATTTTACTTTTTGATTACAAAGAGTTAATTTAGGATTAAAAATATTGAAATATTCTCTCCGTTGTGTTATAATGATGTACGTTGGAATAATTCTGACTTGGATTTTTTGAATAACGGAGGTGTTTTTCTTGAATTCACTTAATTTTATACTTTGTGCTGTTGCCGCAGCCGCACTTGATGTGTGTACACTTGTGCTCATTATTACGGCATACAGAGAAAAACGTTCAGCTGTCAAAAACTGGGACTGGGTTGCCAATTCAATGGAACTTGCAGAACAGGGTATGACCTATGCTCTCGGTTGTGATGAGGTGCTGATAGGCCGTCACGCCTCGGCTGATATCAGACTGCCTGATCTTTCTGTTTCACGTTATCACGCCATGCTTACCGTATCCAACGGCAGATGGACTATCACTGACATGGGCTCAAAATCAGGCGTTTTCGTCAATGGAAACCTTGTTCATGAGGCGGTACTGCGTGAAAATGATATAATAAAGCTCGGCAACCGCCGTCTCATTTTCAGAAAAAGGAGGGATGATGATGTACGCTAATCCTGTTGCGTATGTTTTTTCAAGCATTTTCGTACTGCTCGCCCATGCTTCAATGCTTGTGAATGTTTATTTCAACGGCAATTCTTCCGATATGAAGGAGATCATCATTCTCGGTGCGGCTGTACTCGGACTTGATATTGCATATTTTATCTGCGTTCTTTTCTTCAAACAGATATCCTATGCCGTTGATTTTCTGCTTATTCTCATTCTTAACATGAGCGTTATATTCCAGTCGTGCTTCGGCGGAGTACATCTTGATGTGAAGCACTATATCACCTGTATTGCAGCCCTTGTTGCCTGCAAGGCTGGATTTCTCATATGCCGCAGCTATAAATGGCTTCAGGATAAGAAAATATGGCTCTACGGCGGAATATTCGTTCTTATGGTCATAACTTTCCTGTTTACGGGTTCACGCAGTATGTGGATAGATTTCGGCTCTTTCAGTATTCAGCCTTCAGAATTTATGAAGCCGCTGTTTGTACTTGCCTGTGCAACATCTGTATCCGATCAGCAGAAAAAACATAAAATACTCTTTGTGAATGTGGTTTACGAAAATATTGCGCTTTTCGGACTTACTGCTGCGATATGCCTTTTGCAGTGGTGGTGTGCAGACCTTGGAAGCCTTCCGACTTTCATGGGCATCTATGCCTGCGGATTTCTTCTCAGAATATGCTACCCAAAGGCTAAATTCTCAAAGAAAAAACTCATTGCCGCAGGAATCGCACTTGTTGCAGTTGCTCTTGTATGCATCAGATTCGCTCCTGAATACGTTCAGGCTCGTCTCCATGTCGATATATGGAGCGATAAAAACGGTGACGGTTATCAGCAGTCTCAGGCACTTATCGGCATTGCTACAGGAGGCTGGTTCGGCGTTGGTCCCGGAAACGGCTATCTCCACAATGTTTTCGCCTATGAAAATGATATCGTATTCTCAACTATCTGTGAGGAATGGGGACTTCTCTATGGTCTGATGATGGTCTGTGTTATTCTTATCATGGTGGCTGTTCCGCTTATCAATCCCCCACGTTCATACTACCACGGCACTATGGCGGCAGGTGTATGCGCCGCATTTGTAGTGCAGATGGCTCTGAATATTTTCGGTTCGTGCAATCTCATTCCATTTACAGGTGTTACTATTCCGTTCATCTCCGCCGGTGGTAGTTCAATGGTTGTCAGCGGCTTCATGATAGGTATGCTCATGGCTTCACAGTCGCCTGTTTTCCGTGAACCGAAAAGCAAGAAAAAACAAAAGAATGTCCCTGCATGGAGGTGGTCTGAATGAAAAGCATCAGACGCTGTCAGCATCTTATCAGCCTTATTATCGTTCTGTTTATTGCAGGCATGGCATGGCTCGTTTTCAAGATACAGCGTGAAGCCTCATTTTATATGATGAATTCCGATCATCATGAACTCGGCATGGTCTATGACAGAAACGGTGATGTTCTGTTTGACGGTTCAGGCGCTAATACCTATCCCGACAACTATTTCATCGATATCGGCAACCTTATCGGCGATGATAAGGGACAAATGGAAAATACTCTCGTATCGCAGAATATCGAAAAGCTCAACAACTACAGCTTTTCAGGAGGTCTTATCAGCAAGGGCGGTCATGCATCAATGCACACTACTCTTGACCATGAAGCAAACCGTGCGGTATACAATGCATTCGGCTATCAGGAAGGCTGTGCTGTTGCTTACAACTACCTCACAGGTGAGATACTCATATCAACAAGTCTGCCGTCTATTGATGTTACAAAGGGCTATGAGGGCATTGAGAACTTTAAATCAGGCACACTTATCTCCAAAACTCTTTATGGTACTGTTCCGGGTTCAACTCAGAAGGTCAGCACAGTAATTTCTGCTCTTGAAATTATGGGAAAGGAAAAACTTTTCTCAAAATCATTCAGCTGTGACGGACACTTTATTAACGGCACAGGTCTTAGCATCGACTGCCATAATATCTACGGACATGGTACGCAGAATATTCAGGAAGCAGTCGAAAACAGCTGTAATCCGTTCTTTGCACAGCTTATTGAAGATGAGGATATGCCTCTTGACAAAATAATTGAAATGTACCGCAATCTTGGATACAGCGTTAACGGTGATAAACCTGAATATTTCGATATCAACGGAATACAGTGCGAAAAAGCCTCCACTACCCTTACAGATAAATATGATTTTTCAACGCAGTGGGGTTGTATCGGTCAGGGAGAAACTCTCGCAAGTCCTGTTCAGCTTATGATGTGGCAGAGTGCTGTTGCTAACGGTACAGGCAAAATGACTATGCCTTATCTAATCGATCACTGTGTTACGGTTAACGGTTCTACAACCGATAACGCAAGCACTCAGTACAGCAAACAGCTTTTCTCAAATGATACAGCATCTACAATGAAACAAATTCTTCTTACAAATGGCGCAAATCATTACGCATATTCAATCAGCGGCTATACTGTAGGTGTAAAGAGCGGTACTGCTCAGGTAGATGAAGGTGAAAACGAAAATTCACTCCTCGTCGGATTTGTTGACGATCAGAATTTTCCTGTTGCTTTCTGCATACTGATAGAACAGAAGAATAACGGTTTCCTGACCACAGAACAGATCGCTCAGGTTATGCTTGATAACCTCAGAAAAGATTTTTAATGCAATATGCACAGTTTATTTCGTAATGATTTAGCTGAAATTCCGAAAGTTCACAAAAGCTATTGCAAATTATTAATTCATATGCTATAATATAACCATAATATTTATGCTTTGTTTTTAAGATTAAACCAAGCAAAACTTGTACTATTTTATTTAATCTCTTTGTTCAGTAATTCGTAAAGCTATGTATGCCGAATAATTCCTGCACAGGATTACGGAAAATACAATTCCATAATGTACAAAGTCTGCCGACGTGTTTTGTGAGGTGCTTAATTTTACAAAGCCTAAAGGAGGACTACTATGAATACAACTATTACCGCTAAGAAAATGCAGATTCCACAAAACTTCACTGAATACGCTAACGACAGAATCGATTCTCGTCTTGGAAAGTTTTTTGGCGACGATGCTGATGCAAAAATCGTCCTGTCTGAACTGAAAAATCAGATCGTTCTTGAGCTTACAGTAAAATATAACAGCATTATTTTCCGTTCAGAGCGTTCTGCTGAGGATAAGTTCGTTGCTCTTGACGATACAATAGATAAAATTATCAGACAGATTCGCAAGAACAAAACTAAGGTTGAAAAAAAGCTTAAAGATTCAGCTTTCAAGGAGGCTTTTGCTTATCCTGTTCCTGAAACTGTTGATTATGAAGTCATCAAACGCAAGAAATTCAAGATGCGTCCTATGGATATTGATGAAGCTATTCTTCAGATGAACCTTCTCGGTCACTCATTCTTTATGTTCACAAATGCTGAAACAGGTCAGATAAATGTCGTTTATAAGCGTGACGACGAAAATTATTCTGTTCTTGAACCTGACATTGATTAAGTTATGACATTATGCGGAGCTTCGTGCTCCGCATATTATTTATTTTATAAGGAGTAATCTATATGGAAATTAACAAGAAAACTGCCATGGAAAGACGTATCAGCAAGGTCGGTGAAAACCTCCGCAAAAACAATATGGAGTTCTATTACGCTGAAACTAAGGACAAAGTTTGCGGCATTGTTGAGTCGCTTATCAAAGAGGGTGACACTATCACTAACGGCGGTACTGTCACTATGGGTGAATGCGGTCTTATGGAACTTCTTGCCTCATCTAAGTACAACTATCTCGACCGCTCAAAAATGACACCTGAAGAAGCCGCTGACCTTTACATCAAAGCATTTTCTGCTGACGTTTACATTTCAAGTTCAAATGCAATTACTGAGGACGGCGTTCTTTATAATGTTGACGGCAACAGCAACCGTATCGCCGCAATCGCATTCGGCCCTAAGTCGGTTATTATCATTGCAGGATATAATAAAATCGTAAAAGACCTGAATGAAGCTGAGATTCGTGTAAAGACATTTGCTGCACCGCCTAACTGTGAGCGCCTTAACTGCGCTACATACTGTAAGGAAACCGGAGAATGCGTTTCACTCTCCAAGGCAGGCAGACAGATATCTGACGGCTGTGCTTCGGACAGCAGAATCTGCTGTAATTACCTTATTTCTGCTCACCAGCGTCATAAGAACAGAATCAAGGTTATCATTGTCGGCGAAGAGCTTGGATATTAATAAAAATAAGCAGAGAATTCAACGGCGGAACTAATATAGGGCATCTCTAAAAACCCGTTTTGAATAAGAAAAAGCAGATAGGTACAGTAGCTGCAAGAAAAGCCCTCGAAGGCGTGCTTTCGCACTACGAGAGGGCTTGACGCAGCAGATGCTGTGCATAGCTGCTTTTTCTCAGAAGGGGTTTTTAGAGGTGCCCTATATTAGTACCGCCGTTAGTGTTCTCTGCTTTTTATTTTGTTTGAAAATTTTTTCTTTTTGCTATTGACAATTTATCACTTTTATGCTATACTTGATTTAAAGGAATAAAGCTTTAAAGCTTTACAGTGTAAATTCGTGAAAGAGGAAATATTATGAAAGAAATATCAAAACTTATGAATTACAGGTCAGATGTACGTGTTGTTGATGCAACTCTCCGTGACGGCGGTCTTGTCAACAGCTTCAACTTCTCCGAGGAGTTTGTCCGTGACCTTTATCTTGCAAATATAAAATCAGGCGTTGACTATATGGAATTCGGCTACAGAGCAGATAAGGAAATGTTCGATGTAAACAAATTCGGCCCCTGCAAGTTCTGCGATGACGAATATATCCGCTCTATTGTCGGCGAAAACCACACAGACCTGAAAATTGCTATTATGGCTGATGTCGGAAGATGCAACTATAAAAATGACATCCACGACCGTGCTGACAGCCCTGTTGACCTTATCCGTGTAGCTACTTACATTCATCAGATACCTACTGCTGTTGATATGATCGAAGATGCAAAAAACAAGGGCTATGAAGTAAGCTGCAACATTATGGCAATATCAAATGCAAAGGAGTCTGAAATTAAGGTTGCCCTTGATATTCTTGGTCAGTCCCCTGTTGATGTTATCTATATCGTTGACAGTTTCGGTTCTATCTATCCTGAACAGCTCGCAAGAATGGCTGATATGTACCTTGAAGCTGCCGCAAAATACAATAAGAAAATCGGAATCCATGCACATAACAATATGCAGCTTGCTTTTGCAAATACTATTGAAGCTGTCGGCGACGGCGTTGACTGGCTTGATGCAACATACTCATCTATGGGACGTGGTGCAGGAAATTGTGCTATGGAACTTCTTCTCGGTTTCCTGAAAAATCCAAAGTACAATGTATATCCTGTTTTCCAGTTCATCGAAAAACATATGCCAAAGGTTAAGGCTGAAGGTGCAGTATGGGGATATGATCTCCAGTATCTGCTGACAGGTCTTTTCAATCAGCATCCAAGAACCGCTATTGATTTTACTGCTGAAAAAAGAACTGATTATTCTGAGTTCTATAAAGAGATCATTTCACAGGAATAAATTCTTGAATCAAATCATATTGTTACTTATGACAAAAACGCACAAAGCACATTTGATTACTTTGTGCGTTTTTGCTTTATATGTTCAAATAATAAGCTAATATTCAACAATGCATATTGCTAAAAACATTAAAATTACAGATATTTCTTTGTTTATGTCTACAAATATATAAATATCGACACAAAACCCTAAAATTCGACATTTTACATCACAAATTCCCCTTGAAATTATTTTTTTTATAGTGTACAATAATACATGCAGAATAAAGTGCATCTCTAAAAATGTCTTACAACTGTGCTCAGCCGCTTTTCTCAGTAGTATTTTAGAGATGTATTAAAAGTAAAGGAGATCATATTATGAAAAATGATAACACAAAAGTTTTAGTTGGAGATGACATCTCAAATCAGGGAGGAAAATTTGCTTCTCAGCTGAGAGAAAGGGGCATATATGCATATACCCGCAAAAATACTGCAAAGGCTATTTCAGATTCTATCATAGCCGATAAGCCTGATATTGTATTAATTCCTCTTACATTTCCTGATTCTGATGCAATTAAGCTTATGAACAGTATAAGATTAATATCAGATCATTCCCCCGACTTCATTATTGTGTCGGATTCATACAACAGCTTTGCTGAAGAACAGGTCATCAAAAATGGAGCAGTATCTTTTATTGTAAATCCTGATATTGATAAAATCGAATCTGTCATCTGGTCGCTCATCCACAAAATCGACGGCGTTTCATTTGAGGAAATCGAAATTATTGTTGCTGATACTATAAGAGAACTTGGCGTACCTGCACACATAAAGGGCTATTATTACCTGAGATATGCTATAATTTCTGTGATAAAAAATATTCGCCTCATGGACTGTGTTACAAAACAGCTCTATCCTTATATTGCTAAGAAATTTGATACTACATCTTCAAGAGTTGAACGTGCCATCCGTCATGCTATTGAAATTGCATGGGACAGAGCAGACTGTGAAACAATAAGTTCATATTTCGGATACAAGGTTGATATATTCCGATGCCGTCCTACAAATACAGAATTTATTGCTCTTGTAACCGACAAAATATGCCTTCAGCTGAAAAAGCACCGCACAGATTAACAGTGATACTTATAAAGTCTTTGGAAATGGGTTCGGGGAAGAAACTTTCCTCAGAAAGGTTCTTCCCCGATAAATAGTAAAGGCAGCACCGTACAAAGTCGTCAGACGTGCTTTGTGCGGTGCTGCCTAAAACTTCTGTATGAGTACCGCTGTTATTCTGTGCGGTGATTCTGTTACATCAATTTACTGCGTAGAAGTATCAGATCAAATACGTCAATTTCTCCGCTGTTATCAAGATCGGCCGCTTTGCAGTCGGTTATTGTTCCCTGTCCGTGGAGAAAATTACTCAGCATTTTCAGGTCATCGCCGTTCAAAGCACCGTCCTTATTTATATCGCCGTTAATTTCTGTTTTCTTGTTTCCATACACTTCAATTTCAGCAATATTGCAGTTGTAGGAGCTTTCTGTATTGTACTGATTCGCCGGAGTGCCTGTCGGAATTTCATAGCGGATATATCTTGCAGCCGTATCGCCTGTAAAGTTGGAAACATACTGCATACCGAAAGGCGGATTGTTTTTAACAGTGTACAATTCTGTCCAGTTAGTTCCGTCTGTTGATATACTGAATTTGCCGTCAACACATCTGCTCTCATATCCCTTTCTCGGACAGAAACCTATTGCGTCAATGCTGTACACTCCGCCAAGATCAGCCTCTATCCAGCCGCCTGCAAGTCCGTCAAAGAATGTATCTGCATTGCCGTCAAAGGCTTTCTGTGCAGTATTATCAGTATTCTTCCACGGATCAGAACCTTTTATTGAGCTGATATCTATTTTATCAAATTCAGAGATGGTGTCAGGTGTTCCGTAAAGCTCGATCTCAGCGATATTACAGCAGTAGGTGCTGTCCTTGTTATAGCTGTTGTTCGGAGTTCCGGAAGGTACTGCATATTTGATGTATCTGCCTTTTTTAGCCTCAAGTTTTGAGACATAATTCATGCCATAAAGCGGCTTGCCTTTTATAGTGTACATTGTTGTCCAGTTAACCCCATCATCCGATATCATAAATCTTGCATCAGGACATCTGTATTCATAGCCGCTTCTTGGACAGAATCCAATCGCTGATATATTGTATTCAGCACCAAGATCTACCTGAACATAACCATCACTTAGGCCATCAAAAAATGTATCATTCTTTCCGTCAAAAACTTTCTGGCAGGTATCTGATGAATCATTCCATGGCTTTGAACCGCTTACCATGCCTGAGGTTACGCTTATCCTGTTTGTAAGATCAGCGCCTCCGGATACACCGTTTATAATGTATGTTGTAACGGAATTTGATGGTGTGGAGACATTCAGAGTTGTACCGCTTAATGCCGAATTTCCGACATCTTTCCAGTTTTCGCTGATGCTGGTTCTGATTGTCTGTGCATAACTGCCGACTGTATCAAATTCAGAAAGGTCAAAGCTGAGGTCTTTTGTACTGCCTGTGTCGTTGACTGCAACAATAACAAGCTGTCCGTTTTCCTTGTCATATGCGGCAAGAGTTGAATCTGACGATTTGAGCATAGTCATACCGGGGCGGATATAGCGTGTAAACTGACCGAAGGTGTAATATTTCTTTGTAAGGATAATGTTGTTATTGTCATGATCGGCAACTGCAACTCCCCAGAAACCTCCCTCAATATTCGGCATACCGCTGTCTTTTCTGCCATTCAGACCAGCCGCACAGATATGATTGTCAATAAGCTGCCAGAGAACCCATGCTGAGCTGTTCAGTCCGTTCATGTCAAGAACTATCCTGTCTGCAAGCCATAAGCCTGAACCCATTTGTCCTGCATTGCTGCCTGCCGTACCGCCGTTGTCAACTTCACTCATCCAGAGGTTTTTGCCTGCGGCTTTTGCTGTTTCCCTGAGTTTTGTACGGTTGCTGCCACTGTAGGTATGGGTATCAATACGTCCCATTACAGCTTTTGCATCAGTTGAAAGCTTTTCAAAAGATGTTATCTGCGTATCAAGAGAAGATTCATCACAGCCTGATACTATAATATCATCAAGTCCCTTTGCGAGAAGTGCTTTTTTTGTTTCAATAAGCAAATTGGATTCGGAACTGCCCTGATCGAAATGACATCCCTCCTGTTTATTGCTGTTAGCCTTCCAGAAGTCGGTGTACGGCTCATTCATAGGCTCAAGGCTCTGTACCTTTATACCCCATTCCTTTTCGTAATGATAGCATACTTCCGCAAGATATTCAGCAAAATCGTCATAGTAATCGTCTTTGAGATTATTTGAAACGGCATCTTTACTGCCGCAGCTGCATCCGCTTTTTGTCATATAGTACGGCGGAGAATTTGAAAACATCTCAACAATTGCATCATCTCCGCAGGCTTCAAGGATATATTTAAGTACATTACGCTGATTTGCATCGGCATTCCAGTCATAGGTCACTGTTCCGTTATTATACTTGGTGTAACCCGGCATATTTGAGTCTGTACGTGTGATGTGAGTGTGCGACGGATCATCACCGCCGCCGATATTATAGCGGACGATGTTCATGCGCAGACCGTCATCGCCGTAGAATGCATCTGCGGCTTGCTTGGAAAGACTGTCGGAGTATCCGACACGGTTTCCCCACCAGCAGAGTGAACTGCCCCAGCCTTCAAAAACTCCGTTGTTGATCTCATACACATTGTCAGGAGAGAGCATGATGTTTGCTGCGGCATTTCCGATAAATGCAGGACTTAACAACGGTATAACCATAGCGGCAGACAGAGCAATTGAGGCGGCTTTTGAGTAAAACTTCATAATTGATCATTCCTTTCAAAAAAGCGGCTTCTTATTAAAACGCTTATTAATAAGAAGCCGCCAGATTACAGTCTATGAGTCATAATATATTCTTCATCGGTTTCATCAATAGTGACAAAACCGATTTTTTTGTACATTTTTGCAGCATAATTCGCCTTCTGTACGGAAAGCGATGCTTGTTTATACCCGTTTTTACGCAAAAGTTCAAGCATTTCAAGCATTAAACGTGTTCCAATACCTTGTCCACGATACTGCTTATAAAGAGAAATTGCAAATGAAGGCGTTTCGTCATCAATATGACCGTAGTCGTTCATAATGCGAACCCATACAGCACCAACAATTCCGTCATCAGCCTCTGCACAAAGACAAAAATCTCCATTGCGTGAGCCAAAATCTTCAACATACACCTGTAAATCAGGATCATTTATGATATCCCTCGGCGGAGGTTCAATGCCTTCCGGAATAAAAATCGCCTCATACAGAAAATTATCAAGCAGACTGTATTCGCATGGCTTCATCTCACGGATAATAATGTCAGAAACCTGCACTGTCATCACCATCCACTGCCCTGCCCTCTTTCAGGCTTGCCTGACAGTCAAGGAAACGCTGATTTGAACTTCCACGGAATTTGATATTCCAGTCTTTGAGTTCCTCAACAAATCTGCCGTCAATGAGAATATCAGTCACGTCAAGCAGTTCTCCCCAGCCGTTTTCATCACGTTTTTCATAGAGTGTTTCAAATGTATATCCTGTGAATGTGACGATATTCAGACCTAAAGACTTGATTTGTCTGCCGAGATATGCAAGTTCATGAGCCTGACAGAAAGGTTCTCCGCCGCTGAAAGTGACACCGTCAAGGAGAGGATTTCCTTTTATTTTCTCAAGCAGTATATCAGTATCAACTACTTCACCGCCGTCAAAATCGTGAGTCTGCGGATTATGACAGCCCTTGCAGTTATGCGGACATCCCTGAGTAAAAACAGTAAATCTTATACCGGGCCCGTCAACGATAGAATCATTGACAGTACCCGCTATTCGTAAATTCATTGAATCACCTTAAACATTGTGTTTTACACGGTCATGCTCCTCGGAACGCTTTCCGTCGTTAAAACGGTCAAGAGTACCGACAAGATAGCCTGTAATACGTCTGATACGGTCAAAGCCGACGTTATTGCTGTGCTCCTTACGTCCGCACTTAGGACAGTAATCACCGATAATACCTGTGTATCCGCAGATAGGATCACGGTCAACAGGGTGATTGATAGCGCCGTAGCCGATACCTGACTCCTTCATGCAGCGTACTATCTTTTCAAATGCATTGAGATTTTCAAGCGGATCACCGTCAAGCTCAATATAGCTGATATGACCTGCATTTGTAAGTTCATGATACGGAGCTTCTATCTTTATCTTGTCAAATGCGCTGATAGGATAGTAAACAGGAACATGGAATGAGTTTGTATAGTAGTCACGGTCTGTTACACCCTCGATAATGCCGAATTTCTTTGCATCCATGCGGACAAATCTGCCTGAAAGTCCCTCGGCAGGAGTTGCAAGAAGTGAGAAGTTGAGACCTGTTCTCTTTGCTTCTTCATCAAGGCGCTGTCTCATGGCTGTGATTATTTCAAGACCGAGTTCACGGGCTTCCTCGCTTTCACCATGATGCTTGCCTATGAGTGCTTTCAGAGCCTCTGCAAGTCCGATAAAGCCTACTGACAGTGTACCGTGTTTGAGTACTTCCTCAACTGTATCATCAGGTGACAGCTTTTCTGAGTCTATCCAGATACCCTGTCCCATAAGGAACGGGAAATTTCTTACACGCTTCTGGCACTGGATATGGAAACGGTGCATAAGCTGATCAATTACAAGATCCATTTTTTCTTCAAGCTTATCGAAGAAAAGTCCGACATTGTGATCAGCCTTGATAGCGATACGTGGAAGATTTATTGAAGTAAAGCTGAGGTTTCCTCTGCCTGTTACTATCTCTCTTGACGGATCGTAGTTATTGCCGATAACACGGGTACGGCAGCCCATATATGCGATCTCTGTATCAGGATTGCCTTCCTTATAGTATTTGAGGTTATAAGGTGCATCGATAAAGGAGAAGTTCGGGAAAAGTCTCTTTGCAGAAACACGGCACGCAAGCTTGAAAAGATCATAGTTCGGATCTGTCGGATTGTAGTTTATGCCGTCCTTTATCTTGAAGATATGTATCGGGAAAATAGGAGTTTCGCCGTTTCCGAGACCTGCCTCCTGAGCGAGAAGGACATTTTTGATGACCATACGTCCTTCCGGAGAAGTATCAGTACCGTAGTTTATTGAACTGAACGGAGTCTGTGCGCCTGCACGGCTGTTCATAGTATTCAGATTGTGGATAAGAGCTTCCATAGCCTGATAAGTGGCTCTGTCAGTTTCTTTTTCGGCATTGCGCTTTGCAAAAGCCTGAATTTTATCGGCAGTTTCCTTATCTGTATAATTAAGGAGAAGTTCGTTTTCCTTTTCTGTATAGCCGTTATCATCAGCAAGAACAGGCTTCAGTTCATATTTCTCAAATATTTCCTTTTTGATGTCGTCTGCAATTTCAAATTCATTTTCAGCACCGCCGATAAGAGAAAGTGCTCTTGCAACATTCTGGATGTATCTTGAAGCATAGGTTTTCTTTACGCCTTCAGCCATAGCATAGTCAAAAGTTGGTATACTCTGACCGCCGTGCTGGTCATTCTGGTTTGACTGGATGGCGATGCAGGCAAGTGCGGAATAGCTGGAAATATCATTCGGTTCACGAAGATATCCGTGACCTGTTGAGAAGCCGTTTGTGAAAAGCTTTTTCAGGTCTATCTGTGCGCAGGTGGTCGTAAGGGTATAGAAGTCAAGGTCATGGATGTGGATATCGCCTTCACGGTGGGCTTTAGCGTGCTTGGGATTGAGAACATACATCTCATAGTACTCCTTAGCGGAAACGGAGCCGTATTTAAGCATTGTGCCCATTGCGGTATCGCCGTCGATATTTGCGTTTTCACGCTTGATATCGCTGTCCTTGGCTGCACTGAATGTGAGTTCGTTGAGTACGCACATAAGGTTTGTTTTCATCTCTCGTGAGCGTGTGCGCTCATAGCGGTAAAGAATATAAGCCTTTGCGGTTTTGGCATGACCTTTTTCGATAAGAGTTTTTTCTACAAGGTCCTGAATTTCCTCAACTGTTGGAGTGTTTCCGGGATTTTCTTCCTCATACACACGGCAGACCTCAACGGCAACGTCCATAGCCTCATTGAAATCTGTTCCTCCGCAGGACTGTGCCGCCCTGAAAATAGCGTTTGCTATTTTTTCGATGTTGAAAGGAACTTTACGCCCGTCTCTTTTTACTATATGAATAATCATATATTTCAAATACCTCCATTCAATATATTGTGTCTTAAATAAATGGTTCTATATTAGTATAAAACAAAAGTCCTACTTTGTCAATTGTACATTTTGACAAAGCAAGACAAAAAACATCATATAAATTCTTGCAATATTAACATTTTTTCTTTTAAAAAATGACGTTTTGGCTATTTTTCGTTAGGTTTTCAACCTCTGTTGAAAAAAATACTGTACCACAATATATTGTGGTCAGAAATAGTGGACACACAAGAAACAAGGTGATCCTTTTAAGAAATCACCTTGTACTTTCTGATATTACTGTGCTGTATGAGTGAGGATATAATCTGCTATTGTGCGGTATGCCGCATCATTCAGCTTACCTGTTTCTGTATCGACAAACTGTTCATCAAGTGAACCTTCCTGATTTTTCAGTGCGGTATTTGTATCGATACAGTAAACTTTATTGGAATTTGCAAGTTTCAGGAGCTTTGAATTATAGTCATTGATAATTTCATTCTTGGCAGCGTCAGACCTTGCAGGGATAAGCTGCATTACATAGATATTAAGGTCATTTCTTGCCGAGCAGATATCGCTGACAAGCTTAGTATAATTTTCTATCATTTCATCAACAGAATCTGTTCCGATATCACTGCCGAGCATGATATATACATTATTGGTTTTCTTTATCTGGACAGCTTCGGAAGCTGTTACAGTGCCGTAATTTGTTGCGATCTTTGTTGTATTGCAGTTCAATGCATTAAGTGCATCGCTTCCGAGAATATCCTTGAAATCAGTGAATTCAGCCATCTGGAGAAGCGTTCCGTCTGTGATCATGCAGCAGCTGTCAAAATATTCCGAACCCATAGGATCTGACTGCGGTACAGGATTAGTTATGTTTTTCTTTACAGGAGCTGTCGTTTCTTCCTGTTCATCATCATTTTCTTCAGTAACAGGTTGTTCAGCTATATCAGGCTGTGTAAGCTGTATCTCACTTGCTGCGCCGAATTCCTTTTCAAGAAAATCATCATCGGCATTTGCCGCAAGCATATAAAATAAAAAGATCAATCCGAACGCAACGACAAATAATACTATCAGTATTGCAAGATTGAATCTTACCTTTGGTCTGCCACGTTTTTTATTTGAAATTCTTTGAATTGTTCTGCTTTTTTCTTTTGCCATATTTATTCCCGACTCCTAAACAAGCTGCCGTATTTACAGTTTACGGTTGCCGAAATAATACTGTCCATATTCACAGTACAGCCGATTTTTCTGTATGGCTCTGTGCAGACAGTTCCTTTATATTATACCTCATTTAAATAAAATTTGCAAGTATTTTTATGTCTTTTTTTTATTTTATTTCGCTTGCATTCTTGCCTGAAATGATTTATAATAAATATGGGAAACTCTAAAAAAACTTTTTTCAGAAGGGATTTTTAGAGATATCCATGTGTGAAACACAAAAAGGAGGTCAGAACATGATTTGCGGAAGATGCGGAAATAAGATGATACAAGGCGAGTTCAGCATGGAGAAGGACGGTGTGGGACGCAAAGGAGCAGCCTATATCTATCCTGTTGCGGCTTTTTATAAAGATGACAAGAAACTGTGTGAAGCTTACGGTGAATCCACATTGGGCTACTATTGTGCCGAATGCGGTCTGCTTGTCGGAATTTTTCCGCTTACCTATCCTATCGGTTTTGCAGGACGTTTTGATCAGGAACTGAATGACAAAATCGATATTCTTCCTAAAAAGAGATGTCCTGACTGCGGTTCGGAAATAGATGTTGATTATCCGAAATGTCCTTTTTGTGATTTTATTTTTGAACAGATCTAATCGGAGGTAAATCAAATGACTTACAAAGAAAGCTTTATCAGATTTATGGTTGACTGCGGTGTTCTCACATTTGGCGAGTTCACTCTTAAAAGCGGCAGAAAAGCCCCTTACTTCATCAACTGCGGCAACTACAAGACAGGCGCTCAGCTTGCTAAACTTGGTGAATATTACGCAGAATGCATTCATGAGAACAACATTCCTGTTGAAACACTTTTTGGTCCTGCATATAAGGGAATCCCGCTTGCTGTTTCTGCTGTTGTTGCACTCAGCAATAAATTTGGTATCGACGTTTCTTACTGCTTCGACCGCAAGGAAGCCAAAGACCACGGCGAGGGCGGTATGTTCGTAGGAAAAACTCTCACTGACGGCGAAAAAGTTGTTATTATCGATGATGTTATGACATCCGGCAAGGCTCTCCGTGAATCAATGCCTAAGCTTAAATCTGCCGCTGATGTAAATGTTACAGGTATGGTTATTACTGTTGACCGTATGGAAAAGGGCACAGGAGAACTGTCTGCCGTTCAGGAAGTAAAACGTGATTTCGGTGTTACTGTATACCCTATCGTTACTATGGAAGATATAATTGACGCTATAAGAAATGATATCGTTCCCGGTAAGGAATACCTCGACAAAATGCTCGAATACCGCAGCACATACGGTATCTGATTTTTCCGGATAAAAAAACGCTGTGTATCTGTGTTGCTCTTGTAGATTACTGTTATTTATCGGGGGCAAACCTTTTTCAAAAGGGTTTCC
>JAZUGG010000138.1:0-18037 GCA_045641105.1 Ruminococcus sp.
AAGATTTCATTTACAGAAGATCAGATAAGAATAGGCAAGGGCGGAAATGTTGTAAACGGCAACGGAGATGCACTTGTATGGTCATCAGGCAGTGAAAAGACAATAGTGCTTGTAGAAGACGGCACATATACGCTTCACGAAATAGCCGCACCTGACGGATATGAAAAACCAACAGATGTAACATTCACAGTAGCAGACGGAGTAGTAGTCGGCAAGGAACCAGTTGATATGGTTGATGCCAAGATTCCGACGACTACAACTACAACGACCACCACAACTACTACGACAACTACAACCACAACTACCACAACGACTACGACGACAACAACTACAACCACAACCACTACAACAACTACCACAACCACACTTGCATCAGTAGAGATCAATAAGGTAGACCTTGACGGAGAAGAAGTAGAAGGCGCAACTCTGACACTGACAGGAACCAAGGCAGACGGAAGCAAGATCTCATTTACAGAAGATCAGATAAGAATAGGCAAGGGCGGAAATGTTGTAAACGGAAACGGAGATGCACTTGTATGGACATCAGGCAGTGAAAAGACAATAGTACTTGTTGAAGACGGCACATATACACTTCACGAAACAGCCGCACCTGACGGATATGAGATCGCAACAGACGTAACATTTACTGTTACTGACGGAGTAGTAGTCGGCAAGGAATCAGTTGATATGGTTGATGCAAAGATAACTACAACTACTACGACTACAACAACGACCACCACAACAACTACCAAGGCAACAACTACCACTAAGGCTGTAACTACCAAAGCATCAGGTTCACCAAAGACAGGTGATATGGCAGTAAGCGAAATCGTGTCAGTTCTCGGACTGGCAGCCGCAGCAATGTTCTTAACAAGAAAAAAGATAAGTAAATAATCTTTTAGAAAGCAATGCAGTATGTCATAGAGGCATACTGCATTTTTGTGTATATCTGAAAATCTGGCTATGCAATTATGTTGTTGCATTTTTAAATATACTATGATATAATCAAAGTACAATTTATTGTGAGGAGGCAAATTATGCATAAATTTTATAAGACAGTTTTGACGGTATTGCTGATATGTGCGCTTACAGGCTGTTCAAACGGCTCACAGAGCAGTGTAAAGGAAACAGAAAGTTCGGCATCACAGACAGAAACTTCCGAAACAGGCACATCAGCTGAAAGTGAACAGGAAACCACGACACAGGCAGAGGAAAAATCTGCTGATAAGGAAATGCCGGTGATAAAAATAGAAACTGTAAGTCGGGATGCATCGGTAATGGATTTTGTAAAAAAGCCTGTTGCTCACCATGTTTCGGAGCAGATAGCCACATGGACACCGAATTATAAAATGCCTCCCGAACCGTATTATGAAAGATGCAGCATATCGGTCAGCGAAGGTGAGAATGTGCTGCTTGATGCGGCTGAGGCTGATGTCAAGGTCAGGGGAAACTGGACTACCACATATGACAAAAAGTCTCTGCGTATAAAATTCACGCAGAAACAGAATATGCTGGGTATGAATGACGGAGCAGAACTTAAAAACTGGCTGTTGCTTGCGGAATACAAGGACGGCTCAATGATTCGTGACAAGGCGGCTCTTGCCATCTCTGATGAAATTCTTGCCGAGGACGGTCTGTATGCATCAGATGCCGAATTTGCCGAGGTATACATCAACGGAGAATACTGGGGAGTTTATCTTCTTGCGGAACAGCAGCAGATAAATTCTGACAGAGTAGATATCAATGAAGCACAGCCTGACTATATGGGTACAGATATCGGATATCTTCTTGAATTTGACGGCTATTTTGATACTGAACCGCCGCTTCAGCAGTTCCATGTGGATTATGCAGACAATGCACCTCTGAAATCATTTGACGGAAGTGAAAAAGGCGGCAGAGAAATGACTTGTCTGCCAAAAAATGCAGGCGGAATAAAGAAGGATATCGGCTTTTCTATAAAGAGTGATATAAATTCTCAGGAACAGCATGATTTTATCGCTTCATTCGTAAATAATACATATAAGATAATGTACGAGGCTGCATACAATGACAAGGCGTTTGCCTTCAACGAGGATTATACCGCCATTTCCGAGACTTCTGACATGACTCCGCAGGAGGCTGTTGAGAGTGTGGTAAATGTTGAGTCGCTTGCTGATATGTACATAATTGAGGAAATTGCCTGCGATGCGGATATCTACTGGTCAAGCTTCTATATGGACGCTGATTTCAGTGAAAACGGCAGTAAAAAGCTGACATTTGAAGCACCCTGGGATTTTGATTCGTCAATGGGAAACAAGAACCGCTGTATAAGCGGAAAGGATTTCTATGCGGCAAATATTGTTCCTGATGTTGACGGTACAAATTATCAGACCATAAATCCGTGGCTTGCCGTGCTGATGCATGAGGACTGGTATCAGGATATCATCAGGGAAAAATGGTCAAAAGCATATGACAGCGGTGTTTTTGAACGTGTTTATGAGATGATAGAACACGACAAAACCACATATCAGCCGGCTTTTGAACGCAATTACGGTAAATGGAACAATATTATAAACAATGATGCATTTGCAGGTGAACTTTCTTTAAGGGCAGGGGAATGTAAAACTCAGGCAGAAGCCGCTGATTATCTGAATGAATGGCTTCACAGCAGAGTTGATTTTCTGAATGAATACTGGCATAAGTAAGGGAGAAATATGAATAATGAATAAAAAAACGGTACTGAAATAAAAATCAGTACCGTCAGCGTGTCAAAAAACTTATTTGGGGACGTCGAGGACGCCGTCCCCTACCAATACATTAACGAAGAATAGCTGAATTGTAGGGGCTGGCGTCCTCGACAGCCCTTGTTTAACGAAATAATTTCGACTTTTTCAACAGAATGAGCGGTACTGAAATGAAAATCAGTACCGTAATTTTTTTATTTAACAGGATTATCAAAGTCATAAATCTTTGCAGTTTCATGATTGCGAAATTCATGTTTTTCATAATAACCTATGAGTTCATAGTTTTCGCCACGTATAGCGACCATGTAAACATCTTTGTTTTCCTTTTCGTTGCGATAGGTATATATCATATTGTGGGAAATATCCTGTCTGAACCAGTCAAGGACTTTGTTTATCATTTCATTTGAATGCGGATTATGGCAGTCAAGGAGACTTTTTCCGATAAGTTCAGTTCCGCCTTGGTCGGCATATTTTTTGATAGCCGCATCATTCATGTATACGATTGTATGTTCTGTATCACAAAGAACAACAGGTGCTCTGTCAGTATCAAGAACGCTTTTGAAAAATGTGTTCAGCATAATATCCTCCTAAAAATAAAGGCAACACCTTTCAGCATTGCCTTTGTATGTTTATTCAAGAACAGGCATGAATGCAAGAGCGCCGAGCTTTTCAGCCTTAGCCTTTGCCTCTGCGAATGTAAGTTCATTATTTATAACGAATGACATTCCGTCATCGTGGTTATATGCTTCAACGCCCTCGATAGTGCTGTCAGCCGGAACACGGAAATACCAGCGTGACTTATAGCTGTCAACATTTTCAACGAATGAATTATCTGAAGCAGATTCCCAGCTCTGTGAGAAAACAGTAACGTTATGCTTGACAGCTTCAATAACATCGCCGAGAACGGCACTTGCAGTCGGGAATTTACCTGCGCCTCTGCCGTAGAACATAGTCTGGTCGATACCGTCACCGTATACGAGAACTGAGTTGAATACGTCGTTAACTCCTGACATGATATTGTCATAAGAAACGAGTGTAGGCATTACGCAAGGGAGAATCTTACCGCCATCAAGCTTTGTAACGGAAGCAACAAGCTTTATTGCATAGCCGAGAACATCAGCGGCACCAACATCGCAGAGCTCGACCTGAGAAATACCCTTTGTGTAGACACTTGAAGGATAAACGTGCTTTCCGAAAACGAGAGATGAGATAATGCATATCTTACGGCAGGCATCATGACCTTCGATATCGGCAGTCGGATCTTTTTCGGCATAGCCGAGTTCCTGAGCGAGTTTAAGTGCATCAGCAAACGGCATATTGTCATTGTACATCTTAGTGAGAATGAAGTTGGTAGTGCCGTTGAGGATACCTGCGACCTTAGTGATGTCATTAGCGGCAAGGCATCTGTGAAGCGGTCTGATTATCGGGATAGCGCCGCCTACGCTTGCCTCAAAGAAGAAGTTGCAGTTGTGCTCTTTGGCAGTTTTAAGAAGGATATCACCTTTTTCAGCAACAAGCTCCTTGTTTGATGTAGAAACGCTCTTGCCCTTTTCGAGACATGACTTAACGAAAGTGAATGCAGGTTCAACGCCGCCCATACATTCGGCAACAGAAGTTACCTCGTCATCATTAAGAATATCATTGAAATCCTTTGTGAACTTGTCTGCATAAGGAGAGTCAGGAAAATCTCTTAAATCGAGGATATATTTTACATCCATTTCGGTTCCTGCACGTTTTTCAATGCTTTTTTTGTTCTTATAGAAAAGCTCGACAACGCCCGAACCTACAACACCATGACCTAATACTGCGAATTTGACTGACATAAAATAAAACCTCCGTAAATTACTCGGCAGACAGTATCTTGACTTCGAGAACGCCGTCGAGTTCAGTAATTGAATTTAAGCCGGCAAGCTGATTGCCGGAGCTGTCTGAAAGTCTCAGGGAAATATTGACCTGAGCAGCGCCGTCAACGGGGATAGACTGGTTAACGGTGAGAATATTTGCATTCAGACTATGAATAAACACAAGGACACTTGAAAGCACTCCGGGGGAGTCGTTCAGAAGAAGGTAAAGATTTACGATCTTCTGAGTGAAAAGCTCCTCATATGAGAAAACGCAGTCCTTATATTTGTAATAGGCACTTCTTGAAATGCCGACTCTTTTGCAGGCAGAAACGAAACTTTTTTCGCCTTTCTGAGCCATGAGCTTTTTAACTTCGAGGACTTTTGTAAAGACATCGGGAAGAATTTTTGAATCGGCAACTATCAGCTGTGATTTAGTTTCCATAGAAATAAACCTCGGATAAAAAGTGCGGAGACTTGTACGGGAAAGAATTTCCCGAATGAAAATCGTCCGCCTGTGGTGAACAATTGTACATTACTTAATTACTATATCACTTTTGCAGAGATTTGTCAAGGGTAAAAAAAGGCAAGGAGGCGATTTGTACAAAGTATATGAAAAATATTGCAATATCATATCTTCCAATCAGTATTTTTTATGTGTCATGAATGCGGCTGTGGGATATGTTTTGCAGTCAAACTTGACGTATGGGCATCTCTAAAAACCCGTTTTGAGTAAGAAAAAACAGTAAATTCGATAAAAAGCAAGCATCTGCGGCGGTGCGCAGAGTCAAAGATGTTCCTGACGGAAAACAGTACAGGAAGTTCTATTGTTCATGGGATATTTGTGATTACAAATGGAGTGAAAAGAAATATACAAGAGAAGAATTCAGACGCTACTGGTTTGATACTATTCATTATAATGCTGAATGTTATGGAAATGATCCGTTCAGATACTATAGATCATTCAGTAATTGGAGAGAAGCATACAGGTGTTATCTCAAATATTATAAAACAAAGTGAATACTGATCGGCATGCAATATGCGGTGTGTCAGAGAAATCCGTGTACACATCATAAAATGCAAAAAGCCTGTATATCACCAAGCGGAGATATACAGGCAAAAAAAGTGGTGAGACATGAGGGATTTGAACCCTCGACCCTACGCTTAAAAGGCGTATGCTCTACCGACTGAGCTAATGTCTCACAACAGTTAATATTATATCAAATAAAATTCGTTTTGTCAACCCATTTTCTGAAAATTTGTATTTTTGTATATACAAGCCAACATTTTTACATATATTAGTGCATACATACGAATGTCAAAAAATTGCTTGACTTTCATAGTCGGGTATGCTATAATAATTAAGTCGTTGAACGATGTGTGCTTGTAGCTCAGCTGGATAGAGTGACTGGCTACGAACCAGTAGGTCGGGGGTTCGAATCCCTCCAGGCACGCCAAAAGAACCGTCGCAATAGCGGCGGTTTTTGTTTTGAAAACCGATGAACCTGCATTCATCGGTTTTTTTATTTGTTCAGAATATAATTTCTCCGCTGTGCATAGCGATAAGCCTGTCTCCCATTATTTCCTTCATTATTTCAAATGCAGGCAGACTTGTGCAGTGTCCGGACACAAAAATCGTATCATACTTCGTAAGTTCTATGGCAGTTTCTTTTATTATGTTGATTTCTTCTGCTGTGTATTCTGTTTTTTTCATCATGTGAAAGCCTGTGACCACAGCATAAGGTTCTTTTCCGTACATGGAAATATAGCGGTCAAGAATATTGAGAATGCCGTTATGTGAACATCCGGACAGCAGATATTTTTTGTCTCCGTCAGTTATGACAAGGCATTGTTCATGTGAAAAATCGTCGGTTTTACGTATACCGTCATGTTCGGTCTCAAGTTCAAGATTTCCCTGCGGATACAAACGCCTGCCTGTTATGTCTGTAAATACTTCAAGTTCATCATCAATTTTAAAATCGCCGTCAAGCAGTTTTACATCAGGTAGATCTGCTGTTTTTTTATCTATTCCGATATATCGTTCGCCGTGATAATGCTTTTCAAGAGCATTTCTCTGCATGAAGATATGTGCATCGGGATTTATTTCCGCAAATTCAAGCAGACTGCCTGAATGGTCATAGTGACCGTGACTAAGAAAGGCACTATCAACGGTTTTCAGGTCAATTCCGAGCTTTTCCGCATTTTTTATCATGGCATCGGTCTGTCCGAAATCAAGCAGTATTTTATGTTTTTCGGTTTCGGCATACAGACTCAGCCCATGTTCTGCAATACAGCCGTGGCTTCCCTCTGTATTTTCAACAAGACAAATTAACTTCATTTTCCTTCACCTCTCAGCATTTCAATCGCAGTTTCAATAGAAACGCATTTTGCATATCTGTCCTTCCAGATAAATTCATTATAATACTTATATGTTGTTTCTCCTGATAAATAAGCATTATCCATAGTAGTATTGGCATTTTCAGGCACTATCATCTCGAATCCATGCTCAAATCCGCATTTTACAGTTGCATCAATGCAGTATTCGGTCTGCAAGCCTGTGACCATAAGAGTTTTTTCGCCTTTTTCGGTCAGATATTCAAGCAACCCCGACTCTTTGAACGGACTGTTTACATTTTTATCAAAAATGCGTTCATTTTTCAGCGGAGCAATACTGTTCCATATGTCAAATCCGTCATTGCCTTTGCTCAGAAGCTGACCTGCACCGTCATCATGGCGTATGTAAACGACCTCAACGCCGCTTTCTCTTGCAGTATCAGCAAGTTTTCTGATATTTTCGGCAAATAATTCATAATTGTACAGTCTGTCATTCATGATAAGCTTCTGTACATCAACTATAAGTAATATTATAATACCACTCCTTCATTATAAATTATAATTTCAGTATAACATTTATTCTGCTGCAATTCAAGACAAAATTTGTTTTTTAAAAGAATTTGTTCTTTTCTCTTGACCTTTTCTGTAAAATGGTGTAAAATAGAATATGTCTTATGAAGTCAAATACTTCATACAAATGCTGTCAATTGCTGACAGTCTCAAAGTAAAGGTCTTTTGACCATTTTCGGAGGTATATACAATGTCAAAAAATTTTATCGTTGAAACATCAGCACGTCACGTACACGTTACAACTGAAGCTCTCGAAACACTTTTCGGCAAGGGCTATCAGCTTACAAAGAAGAAGGATCTTTCCCAGCCTGGTCAGTTTGCCTGTGAAGAAAGAGTTACTATCGTAGGCCCTAAGAAGGAGCTTGCAGGCGTTTCTATCCTCGGACCTGTACGTCCTGAGGTTCAGGTTGAGCTTTCAGCTACAGATGCACGTTCTATCGGTATTGCTGCTCCTGTAAGAGAGTCTGCTGATATTGCAGGTTCAGGCGCTTGCAAGATCGTTGGACCATGCGGCGAGATCGAGATCAGCGAAGGCGTTATCGTTGCTAAGAGACACATCCACCTTACACCTGCAGATGCTGAGGAACTTGGCGTTAAGGACAAGCAGATCGTATGGGTAAAGGTTGAAACTCCTGAGAGAAGTGCAATTCTCGGTGACGTAGTATGCCGTGTATCTGAAAAGTATGCTCGTGCAATGCATATTGATACAGACGAATCAAACGCTATCGGTGCTCCAAAGGAACTTTTCGGCGAGATCGTAGAGATCGGCTGATTATGGATTTTTCAGAGTGCGCAGTTTCTTCTGTGCACTCTTTTTATTTTGGACAGCGTACAATAAAGGAGGTCAGCTATGTCAGTACCATTAGCAGATAAGATACGCCCTGAATCACTTGCCGATGTTGTAGGTCAGGAGCATATTCTCGCAGAGGGGAAACCGCTCCGCAGAATAATTGACAGCGGAACTGTACCCAATATGATATTCTATGGCCCGTCAGGTGTCGGAAAGACCACTGTTGCACGAATCATAGCCGAAAACTGCGGTATGTCGCTGTATAAGCTGAACGGAACGAATGCATCAACTGCTGATATCAGGGAAGTCGTGGCAGATATCGGCACTTTCGGAGCTGAAAACGGAATACTGCTGTATCTTGACGAGATACAGTATCTCAACAAAAAACAGCAGCAGAGCATACTTGAATACATTGAAAACGGCGATATAACGCTTATTGCCTCAACTACGGAAAACCCGTATTTTGCAGTATACAACGCCGTTATCAGCCGAAGCACCGTGTTTGAATTCAAGCCTGTTTCCGCACAGCAGCTTATTCCTGCGATAAAAAGGGCTTTTTCGCTTATTTCGGAGGAAAACGGCTATGAAGTCTGTGTCGGTGATGATGTTGTGGAAACTATCGCATACGGATGCGGCGGAGATGTGCGAAAGGCTATGAACACCGCTGAACTTGCTGTATTATGCGGAGAAATGGCAGACGGAAAGGTCACTGTTACTGCTGAGTCGCTGAAAATCCTTGCACAGCGGAGCAATATGCGTTATGACCGTGACGGCGATCAGCATTATGATATACTGTCGGCTTTGCAGAAATCGATTCGTGGTTCTGATGAAAATGCAGCCCTTCACTATGCAGCACGTCTTATGGAGGCAGGCGACATTATTTCGCTTTCACGCAGACTTCTTGTTATTGCCGCTGAGGATATAGGTCTTGCCTATCCGCAGGCAATTTCGATAGTCAAAGCCTGTGTGGATTCGGCATTACAGCTTGGTCTGCCCGAAGCACGCATACCGCTTGCGGAAGCGATAATTCTCCTTGCAACAGCGCCGAAATCCAACAGCGCAGAATCCGCAATAGATGCGGCGATTCAGGACTTGCGCTCATGTGATGCACTTGACTTTCCACGTCATCTTCAGAATAAGCATTTTGACGGAAAGGGTGCGGCAGTTGTGGGGCAGGATTACAAATATCCGCATAACTACAAGAATCACTACGTAAAACAGCAGTATCTTCCTGATGCACTTGCAGGACATATTTATTATAAGTATGGTGACAACAAACAGGAGCAGTCTGCGCTTGCCTATCGTCAAAAAATTCTGAGCGAAGCAGAGAATATATGAAAAGCACCGCACAAAGCAGTCAGTTGATTACTTTGTGCGGTGTTGATTTTATGCTTTATTGAGCAGAGTATTTTTCAGGATTATCAGGTCAAAAACGTCAAGAATTTCGTCGTGGTTGAGGTCAGCGTATTTCAGGTTCGGCAGCTCGATATCAGAACTGCCTGCAAGCCATTTCTGCAATGTGACAGCATCTGCGATATTTACCGCATCATCGCCGTTAACATCGCCTAAGAGCACAGGCGAGTTTAGATAATGTTTTTGCAGGTAGATATTGAAATTATAATCTTTCGGAATCTCAAAAGAATATATATGTGTCTGTTTATTCTTATCGATCTCATATCTGTACATATTGCCGTTTTCATCCTCGTGGTATCCGTCAAGATAACGCAGTTCATAAGAACGGTCTATGGGCAGTTCATCAATGGTAATTTTTGTTCCGTCAGCGATATTCCAGCTTTTGAATACTTCCTCGGTAACAGTTCCGTCTTTTTCGGTATATTTTGAAATAAGTTGGAAAGTGCCGTTTGCATCAGCGAAAGGCTCACCATTCGTTTCGTCTGTCATTGTAAGCGTAACAGAGCCTTTGCCTTCGGGGATTATTTTGTGATAATGAATATAGTCCAATGAAATATCCCTGCCGTTTTCGGCAAAGTCTGATTTTTCAGGATATAGCATCTGACAGCCGATCACAGTACCGTTATCTGCAATTTTGGTATATGCGGTAAAGTTCTGTTCATAACCAATAGAGATCACTTCGTTTCCATTGGCATCAAGCCAGAAGTCATAGCTTGTACCTCCGCCGTCATATATCATATCAGGATATTCAACATAATTCATAACCATTTTGAGTATTTCAAGGTTAGTATTACTGCTGTCAATAAACTCCTGTAATTTTTCCATTGTCAGCCGTGGGGCATCTTCGTTAATTACTCCAAGAAGCTCCATTTTTCTGCGGCGGAAGTCATTGAACATTATTCCGTTCAGTCTTTCAAGCTCAACACGGTCATCGTCTGAAATTTTGTCGGATTTTTCAACCGTTACGTTTAATTGAAATACAGTTTCGGTATGAGTTGAGGTATCTTCTGCATAAACAGTGACCTGATCTTTGCCTGCACTGCATCCGATAAGCTTTCCGGAGTGGGAAACGAATGCATTTTTATTTACGGAATAGAATCTGATATCATTCAGGTCATAGAGTTCAGGTGCAACTCCGAGATCAAGCTGAATTTGTTCCCCCTCGGCAATAGTCACATCGACAGCTTTTTCCTCTGTCAGTTTCAATGCATCAGAATCGGTTATGTCGATATTATCGCCCCAGAAATTCTTTTTCATATAGATAGTCATGTCTGTGGCAGAATCCTTTGAGGCTGTAAAACTCGGATCACATTTCTCCGTGTCTATATAATAGGTATAGCCGTCATAGTCGATGCCTTTATAGAGAATGGAGTACTGAAAATCTGTCATGGCATTAGTAATGGTATGCGGATTGTTTTCAGACGGATTCCAGCCGCCAAGGTAAACAGCGCCGCCGCTCATTCCGTCACTTCCGACAGGTGAGCCGTTGATACTGAAACAATTGCGGTTTTCTGCAAACAGTTCATTGGTTTCCTCATCGATGACGGTTATCGTTACAGTTCCGTATTCAACTGTATTTTCGGCAAATACCGTATCAGGCAGGACTGAGCATGAAAACGACAAGGCTAATACAGCAGATGTCAGACCGGAAATAAATCTGTTAGTTTTCCTCATAATAATTCCTCCTTCAGGCAATACAGCCTGTGACTATTCGCTATTAATATATATATATATATATATATAGATGTATATTCTTTATATTATTATATCATGCGGTCTGTACAATGTCAATGCTTTTCAAAAATTAAGCATCCTTTTATAATTTAAGCTGACATACCGCAAAGAGCATAATAATGTGCAGAAAACGTTGTTTATATATACGAATAATTTTTAGCGTTTGCATAAACTATTGATTTTTTAGCTGAAATATACTATAATTAAAGTAGAGAGGAAACAAAAATTCAGTCAATTAATTATTATTTGGAGGGTACAAAAATGCATAAAAAACTGTTTGGAAAAACAAGCGCAGCAATAATAGCTGCCGCAATGATATTCAATACTGCCGCACCGCTTACAAATGCCGCAGAAGACAATATCTATGAATTTGAAAACGCCGAGATCGAGATCAAAAAGCATGACGAAGAAGGCTGGGACACTATCGTTGATACCTCGGAATCAGGCTTTTCAGGTGACGGCTACGTTTTCATGAAGGGCGCAGGGGATACGGTGTCTATGGAGGTAGAAGTTCCCGAAACAGGTATGTATGAACTTACGGTTTGTTACAGCCTTGATACTGAAAGCGGCGCAAAAACGCAGTATCTCTATGTGAATGATTCTCCGTCAGTTCAGATAAGCTTTTCACCGAATGACGGATTTGCCGAGACAAGCATTGGCACATTCAAGCTGAACAAGGGCAAAAATACGATAAAAATTGAAAGCTTCTGGGGCTGGATGCGTTTTGATTACATGAAGGTTCAGTCTGCATCTCTTTCCGAGATAAAGGCAGTTCAGAATACCTGCACCGATATTCAGGCAACCGCCGCAACTCGTGCTCTTATGGCATATCTTTCGGATATGTACGGCAAGCATATAATCTCAGGACAACAGGAGATATACAGCGGCGGCCCTCACGGTCTTGAAACCGAATTTGAGTATCTCAAAGATACTACAGGTCATTATCCTGCAATACGTGGCTTTGATTATGGCAATTTCTGCTGTCCGGCATACGGCAGTGATGATGGTTCAACAAAGCGCATTATTGACTGGGTAAAGAATAGAAACGGTATTGCGACTGCTTCATTCCACATAAATGTTCCGAATAAAATGGACAGCTATAAGATTGGCGACAGAATTGACTGGAGTCAGACATCATATAATGCAAAGGACAATGATTTCAAGCCGTCAAATGCCTATACAGAGGGAACAAAGGAGTATGAATATTATCATCAGGCACTTGAGACGCTTGCGGCAGAATTCAATAAGCTTGAGGAAGAAGGAGTACCTGTTATCTGGAGACCGCTTCACGAAGCAGAAGGCGGCGGCGGTGAGACAGGTTCATGGTTCTGGTGGGGCAAGGAAGGCTCTGAAGTTTACAAGAAACTCTGGATATATACATATGAAACTCTCACCAATGAATTTGGCTGTCACAATCTCATCTGGGAATGGAACAGCTATGATTTTGATACCTCTGCAAACTGGTATCCGGGAGATGAATATGTTGATATAATCGGCTATGATAAGTACAGCTGTACCGTTTATCTTGCCGAGGACAACTGGGCAGGCAGACTTGTCCATAATGACAGCCCTGCAAGCTCGACATTCTATAATATCATGAACAGATATGACAGTGCAAAAATGGTAGCTATGGCTGAAAACGACAGCTTTTCAACAATAGAAAATATCACTGATGAAAAGGCAGGCTGGCTCTATTTCTGCACATGGTACGACGGCGGCAGTGACAATATAAACTTCCTGTCAAATCCTACATTCAATACAAAAGAGGATACGATAGCAATGTATCAGAGCGAATACTGCATTACGCTTGATGAGCTTCCTGATAACCTGTATTCAAGAAAAACAGATGCTCCCGATCCTTCAAAAACTACCACAAAGGTAACGACTACAAAAAATACTGCAACTACAACAAGTGTCACAACTACAAGCAATACAGCCGTTACAGGCACAACAACTGCAGGCTATACTTTTGAAGTTCAGAAATATCCTGTAAAATTCCCGTCAGGCAGCAAATCAGGAAATGAACTGACATTCGTTATCAAAGGTGCGGCAGGTGCATCAATAGGCGGAGCACTCGGATACAGCGCAGGCCCAAAACCTGATGACTGGGTGAATGTCGAATGGAGCGGAAATGCCGATTCTGACGGAAAACTTACAGTTTCAATTCCGCTTGACAAGCTTCCTGACGATACAGTATCGGGCGAAATACAGATATGGTGGTCAAATGTATGGAACGCATCAACGGCAAAGGCTGTTGACGAGCCTGCGGAAATGGCTTCATATGATGTCATATCAGCAGATCTGTGCGGCGATGCAAACTGTGACGGAATAGTAAATCTTGCTGATACAGTACTGATAATGCAGTCACTTGTAAATCCTGATGCATACGGTCTGAAAGGCACTGAAAAGTCACATATTACAGAAGAAGGCTGGAAGAATGCCGACTGCTGTGACCGTGGAAACGGAGTAACGAACAATGATGCCGTTGCAATTCAGAAATACTGTCTTGAACTTATAACCTCACTTCCCGAAACGCTCACAAAATAACGATTAAATGGCATCTCTAAAAACCCGTTTTGAGTAAGAAAAAACAGATAGGTACATTAGGTGCAAGAAAAGCTATTGAAGGCGTGCTTTCGCACTACGAGAGGGCTTGACGCAGCAGATTTTATGATGAAGGAACAGCACTGAAAGTTGTGGATGCCGATTTTGAGATCGTGGCATTGCTGGACAAATTAATAGAGCAATGAAGGCTGGTTTTATTCGTATATACTTCCGACATAAAACAGTGTTGCAATAAAATCCCAGTTGATATTTTCAGGCATTTTTCTGCCTGTATTGGCGTAATATCCGTCACAATCCCTTACCCATGCCGTGACTGATTCAAGATAATCCTGAATGTCAGCATTATTTAATGAAGCGGAATATTGTTCCATAAATTCAAGAAATTCGTCACGGTTTTTTATTTTTCCGAGCATATCAAAATAATTTTTCATAATTTTTCCTCACATTCAGTTGTTAAACAAAATTGTTTTTCTGCGTATTATTGCTCCGCCAATTAAGTCTTGAATATTTTATGCGAAGTAATGAAGAAGAAAGTCAAGGAAGAAAGCCGCAGGAATACTGACGTATTTTATGGCTTTCTGACGTAGAATTTCTTCTTCAGGACAAGCAGAAAAATTCAAGATTTAGTTGGTGGAGCAATAATATTATATCATTAAAAAGAGGATTTTTCAATATTTGTGAGGATTATGAGCTTAAAAAACAGAAAACTGTGAAACCGCATATATCAAAGTTCATCTAAGAAGCAGTAAACCGAGCGAAGCAACGGTTTATGACTGTCCGCAGTTGTCTCTCTCTGCTTGACCGATGAAAGAACTTTAAGGCAGCACCGCACAAAGCACGTCTGACGACTTTGTACGGTGCTGCCTTAATCCATAAAATTAAATGCTGTTATCGTGGATATATATTTTTCTTGACAAAAGGATAATTTTAAGTTATAATTAAACATGATTAAGACTTTGTTCTGGGAACCCGTATTCACAAGCGTTCATATACATCTTTTCGCAAAATTTCGCATAATACTGCGTTGAAAAACCTTGAAATACATCAAGTATTTCTGCGGATTTTCGCCTTGTCTTATGTGAAATTGTTGTTGAAAATCTGTATATTCAGCTTATGAAAACAGGTTCTGATAATATTGAGAAATAAATTTATAATTTAATCGGAGGATTTATTATGTGCGGAATAGTTGGATTTACAGGAAGTTCACAGGCTGCTCCCATTTTGCTTGACGGACTTTCAAAGCTTGAATACCGTGGATATGATTCGGCAGGTATTGCTGTACGTGACGGTGAAAAGGATACGGAAATAGTCAAGGCTAAGGGCAAGCTCAAAGTGCTGAAGGAAATGACCAACGAAGGCGACGCAGTAAAAGGCTGCTGCGGCATCGGTCATACAAGATGGGCAACTCACGGTGAACCGTCTGCTGTAAATGCTCACCCTCATTCAAGCGATGACGAAAATGTAATTGCTGTTCACAACGGCATTATCGAGAATTATCAGGAACTTCGTGAGAAACTCACAAAGAGCGGATATACATTCAATTCGCAGACGGATACAGAAGTTGCAGTCAAGCTTATTGACTATTATTATAAGAAATACAATCTCGGCCCTGTTGATTCAATAGCAAGAGCAATGATAAGAATAAGAGGTTCATATGCGCTTGCCGTAATGTTCAGGGATTTCCCGGAGGAGATATATACAGCACGTAAGGACAGCCCGATGATAATCGGCATAGCAAACGGCGAGACATATGTTGCTTCCGATGTTCCTGCAATTCTCAAATATACAAGAAACGTTTACTATATCGGCAATATGGAAATTGCAAAGCTTGAAAAAGGCAATGTAACATTTTATGATATTGACCGTGAGGAGATAAAAAAGGAACTCACTGAAATAAAGTGGGATGCAGCAGCTGCTGAAAAGGGCGGTTTCGAGCATTTCATGCTTAAAGAGATTCATGAACAGCCGCAGGTTGTAAGAGATACTATCAACTCGGTTGTCAAGGACGGTAAAATTGATTTCAGCGATATCGGTCTTACAGATGAGGAAATGAAGAAGATAACACAGATATATATTGTTGCCTGCGGTTCTGCATATCATGTCGGAATGGCTGCACAGTACGTTATCGAGGACTTCACTTCAATTCCTGTAAGAGTTGAACTTGCTTCTGAATTCAGATACAGAAAAATGCCTCTTGTTAAGGACAGCCTTGTAATTATCATAAGTCAGTCAGGCGAAACAGCTGACAGCCTTGCTGCCCTCCGTGAAGCAAAGGAAAAGGGCATAAAGACACTCGGCATTGTCAATGTTGTAGGTTCATCCATAGCCCGTGAAGCTGACAATGTGTTCTATACGCTTGCAGGCCCTGAAATTTCCGTTGCAACAACAAAGGCATACAGCACACAGCTTATCGCAGGATATCTCCTTGCAGTCGGCTTTGCCAAGGCAAGAGAAGAAATGGACGATGAGACATACGACAGACTTATCAAGGATATATACACAATTCCTGAAAAAATTGACAGGATACTTGAAGATAAGGAGCGTATCCAGTGGTATGCAAACAAGCTTGCAGGCTCTAAGGATGCATTCTTTATCGGACGTGGCGTAGATTATGCTATCTCTCTTGAAGGAAGCCTTAAAATGAAGGAAATAAGCTATATCCACTCGGAAGCATATGCTGCAGGCGAACTCAAACACGGCCCTATCAGTCTTATTGAAGACGGCATTACAGTTATCGGCGTTCTTACACAGCCTGACCTTTATGAAAAGACTGTAAGCAATATGGTCGAGGTAAAGAGCAGAGGCGCATCACTTATGGGACTTACCACATACGGCAACTACAGCATTGAAGATCTTGCTGACTTTACAGTGTACATTCCTCAGACCGATCCGCATTTCTCAGGAAGTCTTTCAGTAATCCCGCTTCAGCTTCTCGGATATTATGTATCCGTTGCAAAGGGATATGATGTTGACAAGCCGAGAAATCTTGCAAAGAGCGTAACAGTTGAATAAAAATAATGCACTCAGTCATAACGGCGATACTCATACAGAAGTTTGTACTATTTATCGGGGCAAACCTTTCTGAGGAAAGGTTCTTCCCCGAACCCCTTTTCAAAAGGGGGTCCCTCAATAATAAGTATAAAGTACATAAGTACCTCTGCTAAGGCTTGAGTGCATTATTTTTTAGCTAAAACGTTGTAAAGTCGGGGATATCGCCTATAAGTATGCTTTCTGCAAGCAGAAATTCAAATGAAACTTCTGAACTGAATGAATATGTTGGCAAAGCAGAAGTTACATCGGCTGTTATGACTGCAGAAATTCTATGGCGTGTCTGATTAGTTCCTGCGGACGAAAAATCGCTTTTCAGCCTGACATTGGCAGTTCCGAGCGGACATATTCTGATTTTAAGCCGTGGGCCTTTTCCTGCAAGGAGGTATGAATCGGTAAGTGAACCGAGTGGAATGCTGTCGCTGAAAGTGCCTGCCTCCGAAAGTTCCTTATTAATGGCAAGCGTAAGTTCTGACTGAACTTTATTGATATTGTATGTCATTGCCTCAACGGAAACTGCATTGCCGCTGCTGTCGTGGAGAACTGCGGCAAAATCCGAATATGAGAATCTGTTTTTTTCAAGGTATTCTGCCGCCGCCTTTTCAATAATGCAGTTTGTACGCATTTCGGCAAAATGCTGTGCCTGTGCTCTGGCTAAGGGGCGCACAGCCTTGTCAGTGAGACGGGCGGCAATGAAGAAAACTGCTGTAGATAAAATAACTGCGGATAGAATTAATATTGATTTGTATTTCTTGTTTTTATGTTTATGGTGTCTCATATCCGGCTCCTTTTCTGATAATCAGTATATTATATTCATGGTGGACGTGGTATGTGACACACGGCAACAGCATTTAAAAAAATATACAAGCGGGGAAGCCGCATATTGCGGGGTCAAGGGAGCAGCTCGCTCCCTTGCAGGGGGTGTACGAGGGGGACAGAGTCCCCCTAAGAAGCAGTAAACCGAGCGAAGCAACGGTTTACGGACTGTCCGCAGTCATATACCTCGGCTTGACCGACGA
>JAZUGG010000139.1:0-21663 GCA_045641105.1 Ruminococcus sp.
AGTTAGATTTTTCGTCAGATTGTACAGAAATTTTGCAGGCATACTGTCGTATGGCAAAGAATTTCTGTGCAAGATGACGGAAAAGATACAAGTTTATGACGTACAAAGTCGTCAGACGTGCTTTGTGCGGTGTTGCCTTAAGGTGGAAAAAACGGAATAAGCCCCAGTTTCAGTATGTGAGGAAATAAAAAGGAGAATAATATATGCAGTACGGACATTTTGACCTTGAAAACAAAGAATACGTCATTACAAATCCCGCTACACCTGCACCGTGGGCAAACTATCTCGGCGATCCCGAATACGGCGCAATGATCTCAAATAATGCCGCAGGCTACAGCTTCGTTAAATCAGGCGCAAAGGGACGTATCACACGTTTCCGCTTCAATTCGGATATGGCTCTCCCCGGACGCTATATCTATATCCGTGACAATGAGAACGGCGACTACTGGTCAGCTTCATGGCAGCCTGTAGGCAAGCCCCTCGACAAGTACAAGAGCGAATGCCGCCACGGTACTGCCTATACCGTTATTTCATCGGAATATGCAGATATCAAGTCTGAAACAACATACTATGTGCCATACAAGAAAACTTATGAAGTATGGCATTCAAAAATCACCAACAACAGCTCAAAAGACCGCAAACTCTCGGTTTTCGGCTTCGTTGAGTTCACAAACGAGGATAACTATGAACAGGATCAGGTAAACCTCCAGTATTCTCTGTTCATCTCACAGACACAGTTCGTTGAGAACCGCATCATGCAGACTATCAGCGAAAACGGCGGCAAAGACCGCAGAAGCCGTTTCCTCGGTGTCGTTGGCGCAGAGGTCAATTCAAGCTGCGGAAGTCTCAGCGACTTCATCGGCACATACCGCACATACTCCAATCCGATAGCTGTTGAAAAAGGAAACTGCGGCGACATCATGAACTTCAACAGCAACTCATGCGGCGCTCTCCAGTCCGATATCACCTTAAAGGCAGGCGAATCCATCGAGCTTACCTATATTCTCGGACAGCGTGAAAGCGATGAGGCTGCCGCAATTCTCAATGAATACAAGGCAAACGGCAGAGTTGAGGCTGATATCAGGGAATTAAAGGATTTCTGGCACGGTCAGCTTTCAAACTTCAAGGTCGAAACTCCGTCAGCAGAATTCAACAACATGATAAACGTATGGAATGCTTATCAGTGCTTCATCACTTTCATCTGGTCAAGAGCCGCATCATTCATCTACTGTGGTCTCAGAAACGGCTACGGCTACCGTGATACCGTTCAGGATATTCAGGGTATCATTCATCTTGATCCTGAAATGGCGGCTGAAAAGATTCGCTTCATGCTCTCCGCTCAGGTTGACAACGGCGGCGGACTTCCGCTTGTTAAGTTCACACATAATGCAGGTCATGAAGATACTCCTGATGATGAATCATACGTAAAGGAAACAGGTCATCCGTCATACCGTGCAGATGATGCTCTGTGGCTGTTCCCGACTATCGTCAAGTATATCGGCGAAAGCGGCAACAAGGCATTCCTCGACGAAGTTATCGTATATGCAAACGGCGGCGAAGATACTGTCTATGACCACCTCAAGAATGCTATCCGCTTCTCTATGGAGCGTCTCGGCGAACATTCAATGCCTGCCGGTCTCCATGCTGACTGGAATGACTGTCTCCGTCTTGGCGCAAAGGGCGAGTCAACTTTCGTTGCATTCCAGCTCTACTATGCTATGTCCGTTATGAAGAAAATGGCATCTGACAAAAATGATGCTGATTATATAAGCTACCTCGAAAAGGTTCAGTCCGAACTCGGCAGTGCTCTTGAAAAGTGCTGGGACGAGGACAGATTTATCCGTGGAATCCGTGAGGAGGGCACTATCGTCGGCGCAAAGAACGATCCCGAAGCAAGCATGTGGCTCAATCCTCAGTCATGGTCTGTAATCTCAGGCTTTGCCGCTAAGGATCAGGCTGAAACTGCAATGGAAAGCGTTCACAGAATACTCAACACCCCATACGGCGCAAAACTCCTCGATCCGCCATACAAGAAGAACTACTTCAAGGGCGCTCTTATGCACATCTTCAACGACGATACCAAGGAAAACGGCGGTATCTTCTCACAGACACAGGGCTGGCTCATTCTTGCAGAGGCACTTCTCGGACACGGCGACCGTGCATTTGAATACTTCATGGAGAGTTCACCTGCCGCAATGAATGAAAAGGCTGAAATACGTGTAATGGAGCCGTATGTTCATGGTCAGTTCACTGAATCAAAGGCTTCACCATATGAGGGACGTGCTCATGTTCACTGGCTCACAGGTACAGCTTCAACCGTTATGGTAGGCTGTGTTGAGGGTATCTGCGGTATGCGTCCTGATGCAGACGGACTTGTTATCTCACCGTCAATTCCTTCATCATGGGACGGCTTTAAGATCGAAAAGAATTTCCGTGGCAAAAAGCTCAACATCACTGTTGACAACTCCGCACACGTACAGAGCGGCGTTAAGGAAATTATCCTCAACGGCACTAAGCTTGACGGAAACTATGTTCCTGCCGGTAAGCTTGCAGAAACAAACGATATCAGCGTAGTTTTAGGCTAATAACAGATATGAATAAAGGCTGCACAGAAATTATCCGTGCAGCCTTTAAATTTTTTATACGGCATAGAACTGTCCGTCTATCTCATAGACATAAAGCGGAAGCTTATATCCCATGGTATTGCTGAACATCTTTGATGCGCTTTCCTCATTCTTGAAGATTATTTCAAGATAGACAAGCATTCTTCTTGATACCTTATTGAGGATATCCTCGCCTGCACACTCTTTAAGCGTATCATCAATTCTCGTAAAATCGCTGTTTTCTTCATCAGGCTCTGCGACATAGCACTCGTCAACCATGATATAGTCAAGAATAAAATTCTCGCCGAGTTTTTCTTCAAGACTGCTGTGGTTTTCATCAATATATGCCTGTGTATCAGCATATCCGCCTGCCTTGCATGAATATTCAAGATACGGCTTATAGAACACGCTTTCAAGCAGTTCCGCATCGGCAGTCTGGAGCGCATAAACATAGTCCGAAATTATATAGGATTCAGGATAAACCGTTTCATCAGGCGTATAGAAATAGCGCTTGTCAAACTCAATATCCACTTTTATCTTCTCGTCATTTTTTGACTTCAGCGCTACCATTGTCGCACCATACGGCAGGTCTTCCATAGCAACGGATGCATCATCCGGAATACTTCCGTCAACGACTTTTGCACCGCCTGAACTGCTTTCCGAACTGCTGCTTTTATCATTGTTCTTTCCGCTGCATGAAACTGCGGCAGAAAGCATTGAAACAGCCAGAAATGCCGCAGATAACCTTCTGATGAACTTATTCATAGCTAAAACCCTCTCTTAACCAAAAATGTAATATCTTCCGTCCTTTTCAACGAATATTATCTCATATTCGCTGATGATAAGATCCTCATGGTCTTCCTTGCCCTGTGCCATTACAAAAAATGTTGCATCATAGATATTGTCAGTATTTTTCTTTACCTCATCATAGAAACTGCCTTCCTCTATCTCAAAAAGGCTTTCGAGGTTGCCGAAATAGTCTGCAAGATTGTCTGTGCCGTCCTCATGCGGTTCGGCAGGCTCGACCTTGATGCGTGTCAGCTTAAAGCCGCCGTTCATAAGCGCCGCAAGCTGTGCGCACTGTGACGAAAAAGATTCTTTCATGTCATGCTGATAATTTGTCTGCAAAAAATTCGTCATCCTGTCAAAATATTCAGGATAAACGCACTGCGTATACAGCGTATAATCGGCATTTTCAATTGAAAGAAAATACTGTTCAAGTGTGAGCATGAGTTCTTCCGGGAAATGCTCCTCCTCAAAATAAAGCTTGACGCCGTTTTCTGTCTCACGGTAGTCACCGAGATCACCGTCAATATCCTCGGCAGACGGCGACACAATATCGCCAAGCGAACTCAATACAGGCGGCTCGTCTGACGGCTCGGCATCTTTTATTTCTGCAAGCACTCTTTCGGCACATGATTCTTCACTGAACGCTTCATCATTACCCTGTTCAAATGAAGGATGCATACCGTGCTCAACTTTTTTCACGGTTTCACTGCTCACAGCAGATGAACCCTTTGCATCAGAGGATTCGTTCTTACTGCCGCCGCATGAAACCAACATCTGACAGCTTATCACTGCGGTCAGGAGAAGTGATGCGATTCGGAACTTATTCATAGGCTTTTCCTTCCGTTTAACCGAGCTTACCCATTGCAGATACCCATGCCTCTGCGGCTGAACCCGACGGCGCATATACAAGGAGATTTTCAAGCGGCTCTATGCCCCAGTTCTCATATGCAAGGTCAGGATTCATAATTGTGAGCGATGTCATGCCTGTACAACCTGTGAAAGCCTCCTCGTAAACTCTTGTGACAGTTTCGGGGATAGTCATTTCAGTGAGTGAAGTGCAGTTTACGAATGCACCACGCTGTATCTCACTGAGAGCAAGCGGCATATTTATCTGAGAAAGCGAAGGACAGCTCATAAATGCGCCTTCACCGATGATCTCGACAGTTTCGGGAAGTGCAACGGATATGAGATCATTATCTGCCTCAAAGCAGTAGAAGCCTATCTCACAGACAGGAGCGCCCTCTACCTCGGCAGGTATCTCAACATTCTGCTCAGTGCCCTTGTATTTTGTGATTATTGCCTTGCCCTCGTATATCTCATAGTCAAACTTTTCAGCGGACTCAATATTGCGGTCTCTCACAGTTTCAGGGGGAGCATCAGTGCCCGTTTCTGTCACAGGATCTGCCTCGGTTACAGCCTGAGTGCTTTCTGTAGGTGCATTTTGGTTTTCTTCTGCTGTTTTGCCGCTGCATCCGAATGAACAAACGGCAAATGTGATAAGCAGTGCGGTTAACAATTCTTTTCTCATAATATATCTCCTAAACCTGCAAATCGCATGGTAGTTTTGTGTTGAACAGATGATATGACAAATCAGATGTACATCTGCCATACTGTCTATATGTATCCTGCCGCTTTTTATTGAGGGAAACCCTTTTGAAAAAGGGTTGTCCCTCAAACTCCCTTCCTAAAACTTTTGGGTGTTTTAGGAAAGGGGTTCGGGGAAGAACCTTTCCTCAGAAAGGTTTGCCACGATAAAAGGAGCAAGTACCATACAGACAGCACGGCTGAATGCACATCTGATTTTATATTACTGATTTTTAGCGGCGTTGCCTCTGATCTTAGCTCTCTGGGTATTGCTGAGGATTCTCTTTCTGATACGGAGAGATTCAGGGGTAACTTCAAGGAGTTCGTCATCTGCAAGGAATTCAAGGCAGTCCTCAAGGCTGAGGATTCTGTGCGGAACAAGACGGAGAGCATCATCACTACCGCTTGCACGGGTATTTGTGAGGTGCTTTCTCTTGCAGACGTTAACGACGAGGTCTTCAACCTTTGGAGAAGCGCCGACTATCATTCCCTCATAAACCTGAGTACCGGCAGGAATAAAGAGCTGACCTCTTTCCTGAGCGTTGAACAGACCGTATGTAACGGCTTCGCCTGTCTCGAATGAAACGAGTGAACCTGTGTTTCTTCTTTCGATATCGCCCTTATACGGCTGGTAGCTGTCGAAAACGTGGCTCATGATGCCCTCGCCCTTTGTATCTGTAAGGAATTCGCTCTTATAGCCGAAAAGTCCTCTTGCAGGAACGAGAAATTCAATTCTTGTACGGCTGCCCTGCGGATGCATATCGACCATATCGCCCTTACGGCTTCCGATTTTCTCCATGACAGAACCTACGCAGTCGCCCGGAACGTCAATTACAAGTCTCTCGATAGGTTCAAGCTTTCTGCCGTCCTCGTCAGTCTTGAAAAGAACTCTTGGAGTTGAAACTGAAAGCTCATAACCCTCACGGCGCATATTTTCGATAAGTATTGACAGATGCATCTCGCCACGGCCTGCAACACGGAAAGCATCTGTAGAATCAGTCTCCTCAACACGGAGAGAAACGTCTTTGAGCAGTTCCTTGAAAAGTCTCTCACGGAGCTGACGTGAAGTAACGAATTTGCCTTCTTTGCCTGCAAACGGGCTGTCGTTTACGGCGAATGTCATTTCAACGGTAGGTTCGCTTATCTTTACGAACGGGAGCGGATCAGGAGCATCAGTAGCGCAGATAGTATCGCCGATAGTGATATTCTCGATACCCGAAATCCACACGATATCGCCTACCTTAGCACTTTCAACAGGCACACGGTTGAGTCCCTGAATCTGGAGAAGTGAAACAATCTTTGAATTGTAGTTCTTCTTTGAGCCTGTGTAATCGCAGACTGTAACCTGCTGATTTACCTTGATATCGCCTCTTACGATACGTCCGATACCGATACGTCCAACGTATTCGTTGTAGTCGATAGAGGAAATGAGCATCTGGAGAGGGCCTTCTTCCTCGCCCTTCGGAGGTTCGATATAATTGATAATAGTATCGAAAAGCGGCTTGAGGTCTGTACCTGCCTCATACTGGCTAAGGGATGCTGTACCGCTTCTGCCTGAGCAGAAAAGGAGCGGACTTTCAAGCTGTTCTTCGCTTGCATCGAGGTCAAGGAGAAGTTCAAGAACTTCGTCGCCTATCTCATCAAGACGAGCATCAGGCTTGTCTATCTTGTTTACGACAATGATTATCTTGTGTCCCATTTCGAGGGCTTTTGAGAGAACGAAACGAGTCTGCGGCATTGGGCCTTCTGCTGCGTCAACAAGGAGAAGAACGCCGTCAACCATTTCGAGTACACGCTCGACCTCGCCGCCGAAATCAGCATGGCCCGGGGTGTCGATGATATTTATCTTAGTGCCGTTGTACATAACGGAAGTATTCTTTGCAAGAATAGTGATGCCTCTTTCACGCTCGATGTCGTTTGAGTCCATAACTCTCTCGGCAACAGCCTGATTCTCACGGAATACGCCGCCCTGTTTGAGCATTTCGTCAACGAGAGTGGTCTTGCCGTGGTCAACGTGGGCAATGATGGCGATGTTTCTTAAATCTTCTCTTATCATATTTTCTTTCCTCCAAATAATATCTTTTGCATAAAACAAGCAAAAATGTAGGGGATGCCGCCCTCGGCATCCCATTAGTACCAACTGAACTGCCAAGAGATGGAGCATGAGGGCGTGCTCCACTGCCAATCAACAAAATTGATTCTCATGGGATGATAATATATTTCACAAAAAAGCTTTGTGGTTTCTTTTTTTATAATCGATTTCACATTTTTTGCAAACAAATCCGTGCTTTTTCCGTGTAAATCCTCTTTTTTTCAGGGCATAAAAAAATCCTTGCAGGGAAATGCAAGGCTTGTAACGGTCATAAAAAAACTCCGAATGCTCGGAGTTTTCATCTGGTGGGAGAGGATGGATTCGGACCATCGAAGCATGAAAGCAACAGATTTACAGTCTGCCCCCTTTGGCCACTCGGGAACTCTCCCATTCAGATTTTCAAGAAAAAATCTATCGGGATTGACCGATAGAAATTGGAGCTGGTGGACGGACTCGAACCCCCGACCTGCTGATTACAAATCAGCTGCTCTACCAACTGAGCTACACCAGCGTTTAACGCTTAATTATTATATCACAGATTTTTGTGTTTGTCAAGTACTTTTTTCAATTTTTTCAAAAAATTTTTTTGAAGAAAACTGAGTCGAGGCGACAGGACTCGAACCTGCGGCATCTTGGTCCCAAACCAAGCACTCTACCAAACTGAGTTACGCCTCGTTCTGACGTTTCTGCGGTCTGTCATCTCTGACAGCTTTTATATTATATCAAATCATTTCCGTTTTGTCAAGCGATAATCCAGTCTTTTGTATGCTTGTACAATTTTTAGCTAATTTGTTAGTATAAATGGTGCAGATAAAAATTAAAGGGAGCACAATGCTCCCTTTCAAGATCAGATATGTGCTGAATTATTCAGCATCTTCGTCAGCAGCAAATTCTTCTGTTTCCTCTGCTGCATCCTCAATTTCTTCATCAGAAATATCCTTGGCTTCATCATCAGCGATCTCGAAATCGATATCCTCGTCGCCGTTGAAGTCGTCGAAATCATCGTAATCGTCGTCGTAGTCAGAATCCTTGTCCTGGAGAGCCTTTGCTGCGACAATTCCTACAGCAGCTGCAGCGCCTGCTGCTAACAGTGCAATAACTAATTTATTCATTTTTAACTCCTCTTTTCTCCGCAAGAAATGGCATTGATGCCGAAAACTCACGTCCCCAATATCGGAAACCCTTCCGTTCACCAACCGATTACCGAACCGCTTGCGATCGTTTACGGTAATGTAATACTATTATATCATAGAAATTTACAGAATGCAACCACTTACATATTATTTGTTAAAAACATCAAAATTGATAGTGCAGTTATTGGTGCAGTTTCACAACGTAGTATACGTTTTCCGAGCCAGACCTGTGCTGCACCGATTTCAACAGCCGCATCAGCCTCCTCTTTATCGAATCCGCCCTCGCTTCCGACAACAAGTCCGACAGTTTTCACGCCGTCAAAATCGACCTTGCCGAAAGAACAGCCGCCCTCCTCCTCATAAAGAAGAACAGTCCTGTCAAGCTCCTTCATCATGGAAAGTGCCTGTTTATAGCTGACTATCGGGGTAACTTCGGGTATCATTCCCCTGCCCGACTGCTTTGCGGCTTCGGCGGCTATTTTGTTCAGCCTTGCAAGCTTTTTCGCAAAGTCCTTTTCGTCGGGGCGTGAGATGCATCTCCTTGTAAGCACGGGAACAATTCTCGAAACGCCCAGTTCAACGCTTTTCTGTATGATATATTCAAGCTTGTCAAGCTTAGGCACAGCCTGAAACAGCGTCACCTCAACAGTCGGTTCAGCCGCACATATATGCTTTTCAATAAGCTCCAGACTGACCGTATCAGCCGTGATGCCGCTTATTTTGCAGTCATAGTCCACGCCGCAGCAGCATACCGTAAGTTCCTCGCCCACCCTCATACGGAGAGAACGTCCTATATGATTTGCATCACTGCCTGTCAGCGTGATGTCGTTTTCGTCTATCTCATTCACAAAAAATCTCGGCATCTTCAAGCCTTCTTTCTCATTGTATCAATGTCTGTTAATCTTTGTAGCAGTATTCGTACACGATATATGTGTTGCTTTCAGAGCCGTCATTTTTAACCAATGTACCTTTTATAACATTGCCGTTTTCATCATATTCATATTTATATTTGAGAGGTGCTCCTTCTTCCTCTCCGTTAATAAGTCTGTTGATGCAGCTTCCTTCCGCATCATAAACATATTCCAGTGCAGCGTTCATTGTTTCACCGCTCTCAACTATGTAATTATGCTTTGTCAGCTTGCCGTCACTGTCAAATTCCTCGGAATATTCGCTGCGGACATTGCCGTCTTCATCATATTGCGTAAAATGTGTTACTCTGCCATTGCTGTCATATTCTTCAACAGTATATACCGTATCTTCAGTTTTGCCTGCAAATCTTGCGTATTGAGTCCGCTTTGTTTTAACACCGTCAGAATATTCCAGTTCATATTGTAAATTACGTGCATCATATGATGAAAGCTTATCTGATGGAACATCACCATATACAAGGTTATTGAGGTAGTAGACTTTTACATTATTGCCTGATTCATCTTTTTCGTATGAATATGTCTTGTCTTCATCATATTCGCTTTGCTCATTGTATTTATGCTTGATCCCGATAAGGAGACCGGTTTCGTCATATTCTTTAATAGACATCTCGTTTATGCCGGTCCATGTTTCTTTTATGAGATTTCCATTGCTGTCATATTCATATTCTGTTACGCCTGCACTTACAGGAATCGGTAATTTCGATATAGCGCCATATACATCATCAAGAGTTCTTTTCAGTATTTTTCCGTCATTGTCGTAAATTTCTTCATAGCCTAATGTGTCAGTTCCTTCAACAGAATAATATCCGGCTTTTCTTGTAAGGATTCCTTCTTTGGTAACCGGAGGTCTTTCTGCATTTTCTGCTTTGGAATTATCGGCTTCTGCTGAACTTTCAGACTGTTCAGATACACTCGATTCCGTTGTACTGCCTGTTTCTGATGATGAGGAGGAAGATGCACTTCCGCCGCAGGCTGTGAATGTGAGTATCATAGCTGATACACATATCAAAGAAATCATTTTTTTCATTTTATTCTCTCCTTTACATAACAAAAAAACTATTGCTCCCCCAATTATTTTGTATCTTTTGGCAATGTTTAATTGGCAGAGAAATATATATGGACACCTCTAAAACCCCTTCTGAGAAAATACAGCTATGGAGCTTTTCAAAATGTAAAACGAGATCGCTTACCCTTTCATTGAACATAGTTATGCTCATAAGATATCTCCCGCTTTTTCATTAATCATACTTGTACTCATAAACAGTATATGACAGGCGGACAGTGCCATACTGTATACGGGTTCCTTTTATCTTGTTGCCATATTCATCATACTCATATTCGTATGAATCATTACGATCGATTTCCTCATATTCACCAATTTTTCTTTTAATAATGGTGTTGTTTCCTTCAGCATCGTATTCATATGTCAATACAATTTCTGTTCCGTCTGCTTCTGTGGAAGTTACCTTTATCATTCTTCCTTCGCTGTCATATTCTGTTTTGTATTCCTCGTCAGCAATGCCGTCACACTCATGATAATCTACATAATAATACGTTTCGTTGCCGTTGCTGTCATATTCATGTATCTTATATACTTTTTCGCCGCTGTATTCGGTTTCCTTTATTTTCTTTCCGTCAGACAATTCCACTTCAAATTGATAGGGAATACTTGTTGCACGATTGCCTGATTCATCAAATTCATAAGTATATGTCACATCTACATCAAACTCGCTTTGGTCTTTCTTTTTTTGCTGCATATGGATAAGAAGACCTTTTTCATCGTATTCTTTTATAGTAATCAAAGCATTATTATCATAAGTCTCTTTTATCAGGTTTCCATTGCTGTCATACTCATATTCATTTACACTTGAATCCTCCATATCCGATTTTTTTATAAGTTTTCCGTCGTCATTATACAATTCTTCCTCATACAATGCATCATCTTCGCAGACATAGGTTGCCTTTCTGATAAGAGTACCCTCTTTAGTTACTTCAGGCTTTGTTGCAGGCTGTGCTTCTGTTTCGGATTCAGCTTCTGCTGAACTTTCAGACTGTTCAGATACACTTGATTCCGTTGTACTGCCTGTTTCTGATGATGAGGAGGAAGATGCACTTCCGCCGCAGGCTGTGAATGTGAGTATCATAGCTGATACACATAACAAAGAAATCATTTTTTTCATTTTATTCTCTCCTTATTCAATAAAAAACGTTTATACGGCATAGCCGCAAATCGTTTTGCCATTCCGAATTATATCATTTCAAAATATGCTTGTCAAGGTATTTATTGCGTGTTTACCGACTTGTTTCCGGCATATTCAGCAGATACGACCACCTGTCGCACGTTTGTCACGATACCTCCGGTTGTATATTTTTTTATCATGCTCATATTGTTTTATTGTGAGTACCTGCGGCTTTCTTCCTTGACTTTCTCCTTCATTACTTCGCATAAAATATTCAAGACTTAATTGGCGGAGCAATACCTCATGTATACAGCCTATTTCACAATGAAAATATGTATTTTCTTCACCTCATTGACAATTTCGTGAACGTTATTATGCACAAATATCACAGCATTTTTTGAACAATATGCTGAAAATGCGCAATTTTCGCCTATTTTAACCAAATTGTAACCTTTTGGTCATAAATGCGTAAACTATTCCGTGTCCAAAGATTGTATAATAAAGAAAGGGCATATTATAGGCTATTGCTCCGCCAATTAGCTTGTGAGATTTTATGTGAAGACAGACAACCGAAAACTGTGGCTCTCAGCCGCAGCGATACTCTCTTATTTAAAATGAGAGCAAATGTATGACAAGCAGAAAAGTTCATAGGTTAATTGGCGGAGCAATAATACTTTTTGGAAAGAAGTGTGATATTCATGAAGCTTAAAAAGCTCAAATCAGCAATTCTCAGCGGTGTCGTTGCAGTTTCCACACTCGCAGGCACTCTCGCTCCGGCTGCAGTTCCCTCTCTCACAGCTACTGCCGCAGACAGCGATAACTACGCAAAACTCCTTCAGTATTCCCTCTATTTTTATGACGCAAATATGTGCGGCAACGAAGTAAACCACCACTCTCGTCTCTCATGGCGTGGTAACTGCCATACCTCAGACGCAGTTCCGGGCGGCTACCACGATGCAGGTGACCACGCTATGTTCGGTCAGCCACAGGGCTATGCTGCATCAACTCTCGGATGGGCTTACTATGAGTTCAAGGATGCTTTCGACGCTACAGGTCAGACTGCACACTATGAAACAATTGCAAACCACTTTGCAAAGTTCTTCCGTGATGCTACAGTTCTCAACGGCGATTCAGTAGAAAAAGTCCTCATCGAAAAAGGCGACGGCAATACGGACCACGCTTACTGGGGACCTCCGGAGAATCAGGGCGACAGAGGACGTATGCTCTGGACTACAGACACAGCCGGCGCAGCAAACATCACAGCCGAATATGCTGCTGCACTTGCTGCAAACTATATAAACTTCGGCAATCCTGATGACCTTAAATACGCAAAGGCTCTCTATAACTTCTCTAAACAGCATCAGGGTTCATACTCATGTGAATTCTATGGCAACAAGGATACCTCAGACGAAATCGGCTGGGCTGCCTGCTGGCTCTACCTCGCTACAAAAGATAATGCTTATATGGGCGACGTAAACAACATCGGCCCTGCTTACTGGGTACACTGCTGGGAGAACGTTTCACTCGGTGCTGCTATCCTCAAGGCCGAGATCACAAACGACTGGTCATCATGCAACTACCTCGGAGAACTCACCGGTGACGGCTATAAGTTCATCGATGCATGGGGTTCTGCAAGACATAACTGTACAGCTCAGATGTGCGCTCTCGTTGCTGACAAGTACGGCCACGGCAACGCTGCATGGGCTAAGACACAGATGGAATACATCACAGGCGACAGAGCTTTCAACAACGGTCAGAAATATTGTCTCGTTGTAGGCTATAAGCCAAATGCTTCATCAATGCCTCACCACAGAGCTGCTTCAGGTACTCAGTCAGCTGAAACAGACGGAACACCGTCTAAATACTGTCTCGTAGGCGCTCTCTGCGGCGGTCCTACAGATGCTAACGGTTCATATCAGGATAAGCGTTCAGACTATCAGGCAAACGAAGTTGCTGTTGACTATAACGCAGGTTTCGTAGGCGCAGCTGCCGGTCTCTATGCAAAGTATAAGACAGGTACTGTTGATGATACTTCTTCTATCCCCGGCGTTAAGGGCGGCGTTTCTGACAGCGGTTCAACACCGGGTACTCAGCCTCAGCAGACAACTCAGCCTCAGCAGACTACTCAGCAGCAGCAGACACAGCCTCAGCAGACAACTGTTACAACATCATACACACCACCTTCAGGCGGTACTAAGTTTGAAGTTAAGGATGTTTATCAGGGCGTTATCGGCGATCTCGTAAAGAGCGGCGCTAAGTCGATCACATTCTACATTGATTCATCTGTTGCTACACCATTCACATACGGTTTCGGTGTTTCGATCAGCAGTGATCCGTGGTGGAATGAACTTGATGTATCTGGTAAGTTCATTGACACAAAGGGCGGCACAGTTAATGCCGAAGGCACAGAAACAAAGCTTTCTGCAGGTTTAAACAAGGTTACGATCGACCTTTCAAAACTTTCACTCAGCTACTCTGATTCAAGCTCACAGTATGGCGAGCACTTTGAATTCAGAAACTACTATGCTGACAAGAGTGCAACTCTTACGATCACAGATGTTAAGATCAACGATTCATCTTCATCAACAGTAGTTACAACTGCTCCTAAGGACAATCCGCAGGCACCAACTACAACAACAAGAAGCGGTTCTTCAACAGGCGGCACTGAATTTGCAGTTAAGGACGTTTACCAGGGTGTTATCCGCGATCTCGTACAGAGCGGCGCTAAGTCTATCACATTCTACATTGATGCATCTGCTGCTACACCTTTCACATACGGTTTCGGTGTTTCAATCAGCAGTGAACCATGGTGGAATGAACTTGATGTATCAGGTAAGTTCATCGACACACAGGACGGTAAAATTGATGCTGACGGTACACCTACACAGCTTTCAGCCGGTTTAAACAAGCTTACAATCGACCTTTCAAGCCTTTCACTCAGCTACTCTGATTCAAGCTCACAGTACGGCGAGCACTTTGAATTCAGAAACTACTATGCTGACAAGAGTGTAACTCTTAAAATTACAGATGTAAAGATCAACGATGCATCTGCTCCTGTAACAAAAGCTACAACAACAAAGGCAACAACTACAACAACTACAACAACTACTACAAGAACAACAACAACTACCACAACAACTACTACAAGAACAACACAGTCTACAACTCAGCCAACTACACAGTCAACTGCTCTTACAGCTACAAAGATCGGTGACGCTAACAACGACGGCAAGATCAACCTTGCTGATACAGTTATGATCATGCAGGCTCTTGTAAACCCTGACAAGTACGGTGTAAACGGTTCAGACAGACTTCACATTACAGCTCAGGGCTGGGCTAACGCAGACTGCTGCAACACAGGCGACGGCGTTACAAACAAGGATGCTCTTGCTATCCAGAAGTTACTTCTCGAACTCATCAGCTCATTACCTGAAAGAGCATAATCAATAATAATTAAGAGGGCAGTTTCGGCTGTCCTCTTTTTTTGCGTAATACGCCTGTTCACTGCTTCCACGTCTGATTGTACAAAACACACAATTTTCAGAGTGAAACTTCTTTACTGTTTGTCCTCTGAAACACTTGCATAAATGCAGAAAATATGTTATAATTAGTAAGCTAATTGAAATGTAACTGCATAGTCAGTATCCATAATCTATTCGGAGGTATTTTTTATGTCAACTTTAGAAATCGTCGGAGGAGTAGTTATCCTCCTTTTATCCGTTATTACGATCATCATCTGTCTCTCACAGGACCAGAAGTCTCAGGACAGCATGACAGCCGCTCTCACAGGCGCAAGCACAGATTCATTCTACGGCAAGAATGAGGGCAGAACAAAGGAAGCGATCCTCAACAAGATCACAAAGGTTCTCGCAATTCTCCTTTTCGTTGCAATTCTTGCAGTAAACATTATCCCGATATTCACTGACAAGTAATCAATCCGCCCTGTGACTTGAGTCATGGGGCGTTTTCAGTTTAAGGCAACAATTAAATATTGATAGCAATTTCGTCGGTCTGCGCCGAGAGGAATGACTGCGAAAAGTCCGTAAACCGTTGCTTCGCTTGGTTTACTGTTTCTTAGGGAGGCTCTGCCTCCCCAGACCCACGCAATATATGGCTTCGCCTTTTTATCTATATTTAATTGACTTAGTAATAAAAGGAGTAATATGGCTAACAAAAAGAAATCTTCACCAAGAAAAAAATCACCGTCACCAAAAAGAAAAAACAGCGGCGGCACTGATACCGAGGTTTTCAGAAAGAAGATAGTCACTTTTCTGAGTGCCTGCGAGAAAAAAGGTATGCCGATAAATCAGCTTGAAGCTAAATGCCGTACAAAAAAAGCTGACCGTGACGGCTTCATTGCCGCTTTTGACCAGCTCCGCACAGAGGGCATCATTATGGTGAAAAAGGGCATGAAAGCCGCCCTCTGCTCACGTATGGGCGTTTATCCGGCTACCGTTACACGCCTGAGCCGCACTTTCGGTTTTGCTGTTACTGACGGCGGTACGGAATATTTCATTCCGGGTAAATGTATGCTCGGCGCTATGCCGCAGGACAGAGTGCTCATTGCTGATATTCCCTCACGTACAGGCGAACCAGAGGGCGAAATTATCGATATCCTTCAGTTCGGAAGCAGTCAGCTTTCGGGAAAAATTGAATTCATTGACGGTCAGCCCTTCCTTATCCCCGATACTGCCGCCAAAAACTGCATGATGATATCACGTCAGGAGAGTATCCCATTCTCCAACGGTGACAAAGTTCTTGCCGAAATAGTCTACCGTGGCAAGCGTCATGCAGACCATAAAGTAAAGATAATCCTCGTTTTCGGCAGTTCGGAATATGCCGCTTCATGTGCCGCATCTATCCTCATGATTCACGGCGCACCTACCGCATTTTCGGCAGATGTCATGAAGGAAGCCAAGAAAATCGAGGAGGGCGGCGTTCAGGAATTTTCATTCAACAACCGTGAGGACTTGCGTGACCTCAGCATTTTCACTATCGACAGCGCAGAATCAAAAGACCTCGACGATGCAGTTTCCCTTGAACGTACAAAAAGGGGTTATCGTCTGGGCGTTCATATTGCCGATGTTTCGCACTATGTCAAGGGCAACAGCGAAATTGACAAGGAAGCTCTCATGCGTGGCACGAGCATCTATTATGCCGACAAGGTGATACCGATGCTCCCGAAAGAGCTTTCAAACGGCATATGTTCACTTAATCCCAACGAAAACAGGCTCACTCTCTCCGCTTTCATGGAGCTTGACCACGACGGCGAAATGCTGTCATACCGTTTCTGCAAAAGCGTGATACGTTCCCGTGTCAAGGGCGTTTACAAGGAGATAAACGATATCCTTTCAGGCTGTGAATCGGCTGATATCGCTGAAAAATATGCCTGTGTCCGTGATGATATCTTCCTCATGAATGAGCTTGCGGATAAGCTTATCGCACGTAAAAAACTCCGCCATGCGCCTGAAATTGAAACGACCGAAAGCAAAATGATAATCGGAGATGACGGCATATGCTGCGGAGTTCTCCCTCGTGAACGTGGAAAATCCGAGTGCATTATCGAGGAATTCATGCTCACTGCCAATGAAGCCGCCGCAAAGCTTGCCCGTGAAAAAAATGTACCGTTTGTATATCGTATACACGAAGCTCCTCCCGAAGCTAAAGTTGAAAATCTTCACGAGATACTCGGCAAATTCGGCATTGAATGTCCGCATTTCACTGAATTCAAGCCGCATCATGCCGCTGAGATACTCAATAACGCAAGGGGCACGGACAAGTTTGAAGCTGTAAATCTGCTTGTTCTGCGTTCAATGGCTAAGGCTAAGTATTCTCCCGAACCTGTAGGGCATTTTGGTCTTGTTCTTGAAGATTATGCCCATTTTACGTCACCTATCAGGCGTTATCCCGACCTTGCGATACACCGCATAATCACGGATATACTCGCAGGATATAATGAACAGTGGTTCGACAAGCGTTACAGCGGTTTCGTTGTGAATGCCTCAGAACGTTCCTCTGCCGCTGAAATTCGTGCCGTGACTATCGAGCGTGAATGTGAGGACTGCTATAAGGCTGAATTTATGAAATCGCATATCGGAGAATGCTTTACTGCCCGAATTTCAGGCGTTACCGAGTTCGGTTTCTATGCCGAACTGCCGAATACAATCGAGGGACTTGTCCATATAAATACCCTGCCCGAAGGCGAATATGACTATACCGAGCCTGTTTCGCTTACAGAACGTTTCAGCGGCGTGTCCTATTCTCTTGGCGATACGGTTCAGGTCATCTGCTCCGCCGTCAACGTCAGCGAGGGTACTATCGATTTCGTTCTTGATGATGACGATGACGAGTAACAGGAGTATGCAAATGAACAGAATACTGCAATATACCGCAGTCTGCCTGTGTCTGATAACTGCTGTGGCAGGCTGTGAGAAGAAAAACAAACCGACAGAAAGTTCATCCGAAATCGTTACGACTGCCGCTGTGACAACAACATCTGCCGAAGTCACTACCCTGACAGAAACAACCTCCGCAAAGGTCACAACAGTCACAACTACCGCAAAATCAACAACTGCACAGCCCGATCCTCTCGGAAACAACGCCTTTTCATGTGATGAGGCTGGTGCGGTAGTATTCACGGAAAAGCCCGAAAATCAGGACGATGCAACACTCATTGCCGCCGCTCAGAAACTTTTTGAATCTGCCTGCCGTACACAGTGGGATTTCTGCAACGACTGTCCGTATGACCTTGATTATAACGATTATATCGAGAATGAATTCGGCTGGATATACTACAGAGTAGCCGATGAAAATATCACCTCGGCTGACGACATTCTCAAAGACTACCATAAGGTTTTCAGTGAACGCTATCCTGCCCCCGAACCTGCCGACTATATTGAACAGAACGGCAGTATCTACATCATGCCGTCGGGCAGAGGTCAGCATCTCTATTACTCGGCATCAAAAATTACAGGCATAACCTCACGCACTGACGACGAGATATTTTTCAGCGTTGAAAACTACTACGACAGAACTGATACAAGTGATGAACCATACAGCGAATCAGCAGTTTTCTCTGCCGTTATTGACGGTGACAAGCTGTTTGCAGGTCAGTTTACTCTGCCATTTTAAGGGGAATTTATTATGACATCACCTGAAATTTTATATATGATAATTCCTTGCTACAACGAACAGGAGGTACTTAACGAAACCTCCGCACAGCTTAAAGCAAAATATATATCACTTATCGAAAACAAGCTGATAAGCCCTGAAAGCCGCATAGTTTTCGTCAACGACGGCTCTAAGGACGAGACATGGAACATTATCTCAAAACTCCACGAGGATGAACCGCAGTTCTTTTCAGGCATCAATCTCGCCCACAACAGCGGTCATCAGAATGCAGTCCTTGCAGGTCTTATGACTGTCAGGGAACTATGCGATATGGCGATAACCATGGACGCTGACTTACAAGACGATATCAATACTATTGACGAAATGGTGAAAAAATACTATGAGGGCAACCATGTTGTCTACGGTGTGAGAAGTGCCCGTAAAACCGACACTTTCTTCAAGAAATTCACAGCAGAAAGCTTTTATAAGTTCATGAAGCTCATGGGTGCTGACGTAGTATATAACCATGCCGATTTCAGACTCATGAGTAAGCGTGTACTCAATGAACTTGCCGATTTTCAGGAGGTCAATCTCTTTCTCAGGGGCATGATACCGCTCATAGGTTTCCAGAGCTGTAATGTCTATTATGAGCGCCATGAACGTTTCGCAGGCGAAAGCAAGTACCCGCTCAAAAAAATGATGTCTTTCGCTATAAACGGCATTACATCTTTCAGCACTAAGCCGCTGAAATTCATCACAGGTCTCGGCTTCATCATGTCCATTCTCAGCGTGTGTGCCTTTATATGGGCATTTATCGCTAAATTCGGCGGATTTTCGGAACTCGGCTGGTCAAGTACAATGTGCTCGATATGGCTTATCGGCGGTCTCCAGCTTTTCTGCCTCGGCATTATAGGCGAGTACGTCGGCAAAATTTACGCCGAAGTCAAGCACCGCCCACGTTTCATTATAGCCGATTTTCTCAATAATGATAAAAATAAAAGTGAATAGTAATGGGAGATGCTTATGTTTAAAGGAAAAACAGCTGTAGTCACAGGCGGCGCACACGGAATCGGGAAATGCATAGCCGAGGAATTTGCAAAAAACGGCGCATCAGTTGAAATTATCGATATCGCAGAGGGAAGCCATTTCGTCGGAGACCTCTCGAAAAAAGCCGATATTGAAGCCTTTGCACAGCACGTTATCAGCAGACACGGAAGTGTGGATTACCTTGTGAATAACGCAATTCCGCTCATGAAAGGCATTGATGAGTGCAGTTATGAGGATTTTGAGTATGCCCTTGCGGTAGGCGTAACTGCACCGTTCTATCTGTCAAAGCTGTTTTCGCCTTGTTTCGGCAAAGGTGCGTGTATCGTCAATATTTCGTCGTCCCGTGACAGAATGAGTCAGCCTCAGACAGAAAGCTATACTGCGGCAAAAGGCGGTATATCTGCCCTTACCCATGCAATGATGATGAGTTTTTCTGGGCGTGTCAGGGTGAATTCAATTTCTCCCGGCTGGATAGATACCGATTATAAGGTCTATGAAGGCGCTGATGCTTATCAGCAGCCCTCGGGCAGAGTCGGTGATCCCCTTGATATCGCTAACGCCGTACTGTTTCTCTGCTCGGATAAGGCAGGTTTTATCAACGGCGAGAATATCTGCATTGACGGCGGTATGACAAAACAAATGATTTATCATAACGACTTCGGCTGGAGTCTGGAATGAAAAATCTGATTCACGGAAGAATATATGAACGCCGGAGAATATCTGCAAATCCTGCATTTAGCTGAAAATATTCACAGATATAAATACCCCCACGCAAAACATGCATTTGCGTGGGGGTAACGTTTTTGTTCTGACTATTTCCGATAGGGATTAAATTATCTCTGCATGAAATCAGTATCTGTCAGACTGAGCACCATAATATGCACCGATTATAGCCGCTTCTTTCATTTCCGCCTGATGAATTTCCTGTTCAAGCATATTTAGTGCTTCTTTCAATGTGTCTGCACGACCGTTATTGATATACTCTGCTATTTTGAATATATAAAAAGAATCATGATATTTTGCAGACAGCCACGAAAGAGAAGGATCAGCTGCAACCTCGCTGTGCTTTTTAATTTGCTCTTTCTTTTTTATGTCTTTTTTATGCCAGATGTATAAATAAATTGGTATTCCGAGCAATAGAACAGTTGGAAGCTCCTTTAAGGCAACACCGCACAAAGCACGTCTGACGACTTTGTACTGTGTTGCCTTAAGTATGGTTTGTTGAAAAACGATAGAAAAGGTTGCATAATTTTTACGAAAACAGCATTAGATTTTGCGTGACTTTTCATTATTATTATGCTATAATAAAATGGGACTGGTATACAGTTCAAAGCGTTTGACGAAAAAATAAGGAGGAATATAATGAAAAAGGGAAAAAAGCTTCTCGCAGCCTGTATGTCTGCACTGATGCTGACTGGTGTTCTGCCTGGGCTGCCTATGTCCGGATTTTTCAAAGAAAGAACATTGACAGCAAGTGCTGATTATGCTGACCAATATCTGCTCAAAACAGATGTTTTTAAAGAACTGCTTACGGAAACAAATCCAAAACACGTCATTTTCACATCAGCTTCGCCCAGAGACAGCAAAACTTTTAATGGCAAAACTCTTACAAATGTAACCCCTTTAGCTGATTTTATACCGGAGGGTGAAACAGCACCAAGAACAACAGGTGCTTACTGTGCAGAAAATGAAACAGTATATGTATATTCTTCTGATATAAGCGGCTGGCCGGCAATTGCACCTGAGGATTGTTCCGGTCTGTTTAAGGATATGGAGCAGCTTGTTTCCGTCAATATGAATGGCCTTTCACTTGCACAGACAAAGAATATGAGCCGGATGTTCTATGGATGCTCCAGTCTGGAAAATGTCTACATTCTCACCGATACAGGAAAATGTGAGAACATGAGCGGAATGTTTTTCAACTGCGGCAGCCTTGCGACAATTGAGCTTGGAGTTTCTAATTCAAAGACGGCGCTTGATACTTCAAACGTAAAGTACTTCAATGAGATGTTCTGCGGCTGTTACGCACTAACAAAGTTTCCGATCGATCAAATTGATACCGGCAGCGCAGTGGATATGACCAAAATGTTCTATCAGTGTGCATCGGCTGCTTCGCTTGATGTGAGCAGTTTCGATACATCCAATGTAACGTCGATGAAGCAAATGTTTCATCACTGCAAGTCTTTGACAAAATTG
>JAZUGG010000140.1:0-14558 GCA_045641105.1 Ruminococcus sp.
GAATATTTTATACGAAGTAATGAAGAAGAAAGTCAAGGAAGAAAGCCGCAGAAATACTGACGTATTTCAAGGTTTTCTGACGTAGAATTTCTTCTTCAGGACAAGCAGAAAAATTCAAGATTTAGTTGGTGGAGCAATAAGTATGAAGTTTCTATATACGAACCGCCGTTATTCATGCTTTTCTGTACCATAGAGTTTTGCAAGTTTTTTCATATCCCTGAATTCCAGCGAAGCCATGATAATTGCCGTAATTCCAGCAAGAAGATCGGCAGACGGGCCTGTATACAGGATACCGTTCATACCGAAGAATTTCGGCAGGATAAGCAGAAACGGAATGAAGAATATTATCTGTCTTGTCAGTGAGAGGAACATACCCTTGAATGACTTTCCGATCGATGTAAAGAATGTTGATGTAATAGGCTGGAGGCAGTTGAGCCATGTAAAGAACAGGAATATTCTGAAAAACTTCACGCCGAATTCAAAATATGTATCACTGCCCTCACCGAAAAGTGAAAGTATCTGTCTCGGAATAGTCTGGAAAGCGATGAAAGCAAGAATAGAGATACCTGCACCAAGCTTGACGGCAATGCCGAAAGCCTCTTTTACACGATGATAATTCCGTGCGCCGTAGTTAAAGCTCTCAATTGGCTGAGTGCCCTGTGCAAGACCGATAACTATTGAGAACACTATCATATTCACCTTCATGATGATGCCTGCACAGGCAATAGGTTCAGACTGACCGTATATGGATTCTGCGCCATACTTGCATAAAGAATTGTTGAGAACTATCTGCACAAGGGCAATTGCAAGCTGATTGAAGCATGAGGCAATACCTACGCCCATTGTTCTTTGCAGTATCTTCCGGCTTGGAACGAGATGCCTTTTTTCAAGCTTTACTGTTTTGAATCTTGTGGAATATACGATGACTATGATAGCAGAGATGACCTGTCCGAGAACTGTTGCAGCCGCCGCACCTTTCATGCCCCAGTCAAATACGAGTACGAAAAGTGCATCGAAAATGATATTGATGACTGCGCCTGTGATATTGCATATCATTGAAACAGTAGGACTTCCGTCAGCACGGATAAGATGACAGCCGCCTGTTGTAAGAATAAGAAAAGGGAATCCGAATGCAGTTACAGCCACATAATCCTTTGCATACGGCAGTACATCATCAGGCGAACCAAAAAGCCTCAGCAGAGGAGTAAGGAACAGGAATGTTATTACAGATATAAGAATACCGAGAACCGTCAGCATAGTAATAGCGTTTCCTGCGAAAAATGCAGGTTTTTTCTTGTCACCGCTTCCGAGTGCAAGATTGAAGCATGAAGCACCGCCGATGCCGAAAAGCAGAGCAATAGCCATACACGCAGTTGTGAACGGGAACGCAATGTTCGTGGCGGCATTTCCGAGAGGGCCGACTGCATGACCGATAAAAAGCTGATCGACCATATTATAAAGGGCACTCACAAGCATACCTATTATGCTTGGAATGGCAAATTTCGCCATAAGACCGCCTACGGGCGCATATCCGAGGGGATTATCCATTTTCTGTCCAATATCCTGATTGTTTTCATTCATGTTATAGACCTCTTTTCATTATGACAGCAAAGCAAAAATGTCATTTTTCATATTCCACATCATAGCACACAAAAGCGTTTATGCACTCTGAAAAAAATAAGACTGTGCAGGAGCCTGTTCGGCATCTGTCAGCACACAGCCTTTATTATTATATATTGATTTTACGAAAATTTCAAGCATATCAGCCAAGAAACGGCATTTTACATAAAAAACGATAAAATTTCTGCTTTTTGTAGTACATAACGAATTTCAACATATTGTTTTGGGCATTTCAGCAAACAAAAAACGCCACCGTTTCCGATGGCGTTCTATATCATGAATTATTTTATCTTACCATTTCCAGCCTTCAAACAGACTTGCTGCTCCTGATTTAATAGTTTCACCCTTCTGCTTGAAGTATTCGTTTGCTGCGGCGATTCCGATAAGGATAAGTCCTGCGGCAAAGAGATATACCCACCAGCTGAGTGAATCCAGATATCTTACTGCTGAATATATGATTATTACGGATATTGAGCTGACCGAAACCGTGAACCACGTCTTTGACTTTGACATGAATGAGATTATGAGCATTATAGTTGCAATTACAAGCGTGAATAATGTGTTTCCGCCTGAATGATAATGAAGTGTATCAATAAGCAGACCTGCATATGAGATGATAAAGATGATGTTTGCCGCAGTTCTTCCGCCGCTGTATTTTCTCCAGATCACTCTTACTGCGCCGCCTGCAAGGGCAATGATGACAAGTGTTATTTTTGTCATTGCCATGTCACTGAAATCATTCAGGAACGGACGTGCGAAAAGTGCAATCATTCCGCAGAAAGCTGAAACTGTGAAAAAGATATTTGCTGATTCTTCCGCAGTATTTTTCTTTACAAAGCAAGCGGCATATATTGCTGCTGATACAAATGCGAGGAATACTGCCGTTTTGTTTCCGCCGAACATCATTATTATCGGCAGCCAGCCTGTGAAAAGTGCTGTATCTATCTTTGTTCTGCCGTCATTTCTGGAAATAACATCATTGCGGCAGAATAATACGGATATCACCATGAGTATGACGAACATTCCGAACTGAAGCCATTTTGTGTCACCGGATGCACCTTCTGTCAGCTTGTTTACACAAAGAATTTCTTCTATTGCAGGAAGTATTGATGGTATATTTGTTGGCAGAGTGAAGGATACTACAAAGAGAATTGCTGCTGCCGCCATTGATATCCATACATAAGACGAAACATCATTTGAGAACATGAGCATAGCTGAAGCTGTATATACATTTGCATAAAGAACCATGTCAGATTTTCTTGGATATTTAAGAGCGAATGTCGGGAAAATTTCAGGAAGATAATTGATAATGAGAGCTGTTATTCCCATTAATGCAGCACCTATGCCGAATACAAGACGTTTTGCCTCATCATAATCCATTATATCATTATCGCTAAGATTAAGTGCAGTAATCGTAATGACAGCAAATGGTATAACTGTTGAAACAAGTCCGCCAAGCTGCTGTTTTCCTTTATTCGGGCTGAATGAGTACATCAGAACTATAAATGAGATAATGAATGGGATAACAAGCGATACTGCAAGATTTTCCATATTGGTGTATATTGCACAAGAAATTGCACTAAGCATCATGCATGATACTGAAACAAAACTTGATGCATCGTTTCTGAGTTTCGGGATAAAGCGGTTGATAAAGTAGACTGCCATGAAAAGGATTCCGCACATAATGCCTGTCATAAAATCCGAAAAATTGTCATCAATCTGAATAAAAATTACAAATGCCAGAAATTCGGATACTATCGTCTGGAGAACAAGCATGAATTTCTTATTGAATTTAATGCCGAAGTAGATGAGTTCTGCTATATATCCGATGAGAATGATATATGTTACTGAAATCGGATCGAAACAGTTTGAGATAGTGTATATTGCAGGAATTACAGAATACAGCGCAATACTGATATCTGCGGCAAGCTTCACAGCTTTTGCGCATGAGGTTTTCTCATGAAGCTTGAATAAGTAGATACAAAGTACTATAATAAACTGTATGATTAGCAGTGTGAGTGAGAATGCGGCTAATTTGTTGTGCCTGCAAACGGCTGTTGATTCAAGAGCAGTAAGAAATACAGATATCGATGCAATTCCGAGGCCTGTATAAGTAAGTCCCTTGAATTTGAAATATTTGCTGCCGAATAAAATGCCGGCTGCCGAGACTGCCGAGGCAAGACCTGCAAAAAGTCCGTATCCGTCACCGTGAAGTGAAAACCATTCGCCGAATAATTCATAATGTCCTGCCGTTAGCAGTGCTATTGATACGAACATACATCCGATCGAGAAAAATGAAGCAGAAGTTTCTTTGAGCTTTGCAAGCTTCAGGAAAATTACACTGATAAGGAACGAAATGCCTGATGCAAAGAATATTGTGAATACACGCTCAACAGGTTCAGCATTAAACCAGTTTGCGGCGGCAAACGCAATGCCCGAAAGCACAAGCAGTACTACGCCGATTATGAGCATGATCGTTGAAGTTGCAAGAGGCTCTCTCTGAGGCTTCGTTTTCCGATACTGCACGGGCTGCTGATACGGCTGAGGAGCACCTGCATATCCCGCATTGAAAGTATTGCCCTGAACATATTCCTGCGGCATTGACTGCGGCTGAATGTTCTGAGGCTGTGACTGTGGCTGAATGTTCTGAGGCTGTGACTGTGGCTGAACGCCCTGCCACTGCTGTCCGCTCTGAGCGAAATTGCCGTTATACTGCATCTGCTGTAAATTCTGATACTGCTGTTTCCATTCTTTGCTGTAGTCCTTGTTTTTTGAGACGATAAGTCCGACAATTAATATCGGAACAACAATAAACAGAATAAATCCAAATAATAATCCGATCATTTTTCATCTTCCTTTCAATAAAGCCTTTTGGCTCTGCCTTTACTGTAATTACATAATATCATTTTTTTTCCTGTTTGTGAATAGGCAAAAAGTAATTTTCAATGTGACATTTGTCACTTTGTACGCATAGGATATCACAGGAGGTGTTATTATGACAAAATACGGTATCGACGTTTCGGAATGGCAGGGGATAATTGACTGGTCAAAGGTAAGTACCGATTTCTGCATCATACGTGCAGGATACGGACGCTATACCGCCCAGAAAGACAAACGTTTCGAGGAAAATTATGCAGGATGCAGGGCACGGGGAATACCATGCGGCACTTACTGGTATTCATATGCCGTAACTCCTGATGAGGCTGTACTTGAAGCGCAGGTATGCCTTGAAACAATACGTGGAAAGCAGTTTGAATACCCGATATATTTCGACATTGAAGAACAGCGTCAGTTTGCACTCGGCAGGGAACGTGTATCGGCTGTAATACGTGCATTTCTGAGCACTGTTGAACAGGCAGGCTACTGGGTCGGGCTGTACACGAATAAAAATTCCCTTGAACAGTATGTGGATAATGATATCCGCACACGCTATGCTGTCTGGGTTGCGCAATACGGTGTATCAGCTCCCACATACAGCGGAGTTTATGGTATGTGGCAGAAATCATCAACAGGCAGAATTGACGGCATATCAGGAAATGTTGACCTTGACGAAAGCTATGTTGACTATCCGTCACTGATACGTGAAGCCGGTCTGAACGGATTTACAGCAACAGAAAGCAAACAGGTCACGCTGACTATCGACGGTCAGACCTATTCGGGAACATTATTCAGGCAGTAAATGCAACCAACGCTGTTTTTCCGGTAGTATATAAGTGAAGGAGGTTCAAAATGAATGACAATGATATAATTGAATTATTTCTTGAACGGAACGAGTCTGCGATTTCGGAGACTGACCGAAAATTCCGCCAATACTGCCGAAAAACAGCGCAGAATATACTCGGAAACGAAAGTGATGCGGAGGAGGCTGTCAACGAAGCTTACCTCGGATTATGGAACAGCATTCCGCCGCACATCCCTGAAAACTTAGCCGCATATCTCGGCAGGATAACACGGAATATCAGCCTGAAAATTCTGAGAAGCCGCAAAACGATGAAGCACGGCGGCGGTGAAGCAGAACTTGTTTTTGATGAACTGGAGGAATGTGTGAAAAGTCCGCAGAATATCGAAAAAGATATTGAAATGAGTGAACTCGGTGGCTTTATCAACAAATTCTTAGAACAGCTCCCTGATACGGAAAGGCGTGTCTTTATGTGCCGGTACTGGTATTTTGACAGCATTTCCGATATTTCACAGCGTTTCGGTTTCAGTCAGAGCAAAGTCAAGTCCATGCTCATGCGCACACGTAAAAAACTCAGGAAAATGCTTGAAAAGGAGGAACTTATATGAACAGGGACACATTAATTGATGCGGTGGGAATGGCTGATGAACGGTATATAGCCGATGCACACGAAAAGAGCAATACAAGGCATCACCGTTTCGGAAAAATAATGGCAGCAGCGGCGGCTGTGGTCATTGCATTAGGCGCTCCCTTGCCGATAGCGACTGCCGCTGGTTCAGAAAATGCCTATGAACTGCTGTATATGATAGCTCCGCCTGTTGCCCAGACGTTCAAGCCTGTTCAGCAATCATGTACATATAACGGCATTGAAATGAAAGTAATTTCAGCAAAAATAGAAGGCAGTAAGGCTGAGGCAATGCTAAGTATACGTGACCTTGAAGGCGATCGCCTTGATGAAAATACAGATCTTTTTGACAGCTATCACTTTCATCTGCCGTTTGACGGCGTAGGAACGTGCAGTTTTTCACATTATGATGCCGAAACTCATACAGCTTTTTTCATAGTCAGCAATGAAAGAACAGACGGCAAGGATATCACAGACAGCAAAATTACATTTTCAATTCATCAGATCATCACGCACAAAACCCGAACCGAAGGCTTCATAGAAGACATAGACCTTGCAAATGCACCGAATGAGCCTGTAACATTTGGATTTGATGATGACAGTGTAGCATGGTGCAGTGGATTTGGTGTAAATAGTATCCATGCTGAAATTCCTGACGAAAGTTCGTTCCGCCGCCTTGAAACGCCTGATATTCCCATAGCATCGCCTGTTCCGGAAAGTATCGATATCATGGCATACGGCATTGTTGACGGCGAACTTCATATCCAGATGCGCATGAATGACAATCAGCATACAGATAATCACGGCTCAGTTTATCTGAAAGATGCAGACGGCAATGAGCATTCATCAGAGTACAGCTTCGGATTTAAATTTTCGGACACTCCGTCTGACAGCTATGAGGAATACGTGTTTGGGATATCGCCTGAAAGACTTGCAGATTATAGGTTATACGGAGAATATGTAACTGCTCCGCCAGGCATTGAAGGTGACTGGGAGGTTACTTTTACTGTTGAATAATAGTCAAATTTCACCTTTTATGCAGACTGTGAACAGCTATTTTGTATCAATGCCGCATATAAATACAAATTGACAAATCATGCCGACTGTGATATAATTAATAGATACTGATACAGTAAATTTAGGAGGAAATTTTATGTCTGTAAATATTCCTGAGATTTTTGCCTGCAACGTTTTTAACGAAGTGGTCATGAAAACGAGACTTCCGAAAAACGTTTACCAGACACTTAAAAGAACTATCCGCAACAGTGAGCCGCTCGATATCTCAACAGCCGATGTGCTTGCAAATACCATTAAAGAGTGGGCTATCGAAAAGGGCGCTACTCATTATACACACTGGTTCCAGCCAATGACAGGCTCTACTGCCGAAAAGCACGACTGTTTCATAAATCCTACCTCAAACGGCATGGCTATAATGGAATTCTCAGGAAAAGCTCTTGTCAAAGGCGAACCTGATGCTTCATCATTCCCGTCAGGCGGTTTAAGACGCACAAGCTCCGCAAGAGGATATACGGCATGGGATCCGACTTCCTACTGCTTTGTAAAAGAGGGCAGCCTTTATATACCGACTGTCTTTGTATCGTATACAGGTGAAGTTCTCGACAAGAAAACTCCGCTTCTGCGTTCCATGCAGGCTCTCAGCAAGACCTGTGTGCGTTTCCTCAAACTTTTCGGAAATGACAAGGTTACTCACGTAAACTCTACAGTCGGCGCAGAACAGGAATATTTCATTATAGATAAGAAAATGTATGACCAGCGTGAGGATATAATCCTTACGGGCAGAACACTTTTCGGTGCAAAACCGCCGAAGGGACAAGAGCTTGATGACCAGTATTTTGCTAATCTCCGCCCAAGAATAGCCGCATATATGGCAGAACTTGACGAAGAACTCTGGAAGCTCGGCATCTATTCAAAGGTAAAGCACAACGAAGTTGCACCTGCACAGCATGAAATGGCTCCAATCTTCACAACATCAAATCTCGGAACAGACCAGAATGAACTTGCAATGGAAGTCATGGAAAAAGTGGCTCTCCGTCATGGTCTTGTATGCCTTCTGCATGAAAAGCCGTTTGAGGGCGTAAACGGTTCAGGCAAGCATAACAACTGGTCCATGTCCACTGACGACGGACAGAATCTTCTCGATCCGGGCGATACGCCAATGGAAAATCTCCAGTTCCTCACAATTCTCTGCGCACTCATCAAAGGCGTTGACGAATATGCCGATTTAATGCGACTCTCAGCCGCATCCGCAGGCAATGACCACCGTCTCGGCGCTGATGAAGCACCACCTGCAATAGTATCGATGTTCCTCGGCGAGGAGCTTGACTGCGTACTTCAGGCTATTGAAAATGACACAGTTTACGAAACACAGGCAAGAAACTTCAAGATAGGCGTTGATGCGCTCCCGTCATTCCCGAAGGATTCCACTGACAGAAACAGAACATCACCATTCGCATTCACAGGCAACCGCTTTGAGTTCAGAATGGTAGGTTCATCCGACAATATCGCTTGTCCGAACGTTCTGCTCAATACCATTGTTTCCGAGGAACTTGACCAGTTCACCGAAATTCTTGAACCGTTCAAGGGTACTGACGAGTTTGAGAATGAGGTCAAGAAACTGCTTAAAGATGTGCTGAAAAAGCACAGACGTATTATTTTCAACGGCGACGGCTATTCACCTGAATGGGTTGAGGAGGCTGCAAGACGCGGACTTCCGAATTATGCTTCAACAGTTGACTGTATGCCGCACTATACAGACGAGAAAAATATCCGCATCTTCAAGAAATTCGGCATCTACAACATGAACGAGGTAACAGCACGTAAAGAGATCCATCTTGAAAAATACTCAAAAACAGTCCGCATCGAAGCACGTACAATGGTTGAAATGGCAAGAAAACAGCTTCTTCCTGCAGCCCTTGACTATGTGTCAACTCTCTGCAATTCAATAGTTGCAAAGAAGCAGATAGGTCTTTCATGCAGGACAGAGGAGAAGATTGCCTCAAAACTCAGCGAACTTTCTGACAGATTCTATGATTCTATTGTCCGCCTTGATGAATGTGTTGATAAAGCAAACAAGGTTGAAGGCATTCAGGCTCAGGCTGAGTTCTTCCATGACAATGTTCTTGCAGAAATGGACGTTATGCGTGAAATTGCCGATGAAATAGAGCTGAATATGCCGTCTGCAAAGTGGCCTATTCCATGCTATTCCGAAATAATTTACAATGTATAAGGCTTGCATAAAATTAAGGACACTTCCAAAAGCGGAGGTGTCCTTTTGTATTTGATATGATCAGCTTTCAAGCTGAGATCTCAGTGCTTCGATTTCAGATTTCAGTGCTTCAAGTCTGAGAAATGCATCTGACATAACGACACAGTCTACATTTTCAGGCTTCGTTTCATTGCTTTCATAGTTGTCAAGATTATCGTTATTCATAACATTACCTCCGTCAAATTGCCTTATAGTTGATAACATATGTTGTTTCGGTGTTCATGGTGTAGCAGTATCTGTTTTCATTATTTTTCTTTTTATCCGAAACAGAATTTACTTCACCAATTACTGTGGATTTTTCTTTGCTCATCTGATTGTTTTTATAAATTCGTTTTGTGTCTGTCATTTGAATCCCTCCTGAACATTGACAATACCGCACAAATAATGTACGTATTGTATAATTGTGCAGTGTTGTCCGTTAAGTCAATCGTTGTTGTCGTTGCTGCGGATGTTTGCCAGTTCAGCCAATGCTCCCTCAAGTTCGGGAAAAAGTATGTAAGTGAACCAATTTCCTTTACATTCCTCGTCGAGTGAATCATCAACTGTTTCTGTCATTTTCTGACTTTGCATATAACCTCTCCTTTTTCTGTATAATTTTTTCATGTTTATACTGAGCGAATATTTCTTTCTATATGTTTCTCTCATGGTTATATTATACCATTTTATGTGCTGTTTGTCAATGATATTTTGATATATTTAACAGATTAGACCTCTATCGTTAAATATTGACACCATTCACATTTTTTGTTATAATAATTGAAAGAGGTGATTTAAATGACAGCAACAATCATTGGTACATTCTTTTTATTTGCAGGTCTGCTCGGAATGTCATGCACTATCACATGGGTAATAAGAAAAGGCTGTAATAATGCCGTCACACGACTGTTTGCAGGCTGTCAGCTGTCAATAATAATATGGCTTGTTTCACAGCTTCTCATTCTGTTTTCATGTGAACTTTACCAGTATCGGATAAGCTATTTTATTGGAAATATAGGCATTAGTCTGTTTGCGCCGCTCTGGCTGATGTTTACTGCTGAATTCAGCAATATCGGCAAAAAGCCCATAAAAGCCCTCCGCTCACTGTTCATTATCACCATTGCCGCCGTGACAGTTATCATCACGAATCCCGTTCATAAGCTGTATTACTCGGTTTTTGACGTAAAGCACGTTGAATACGGCATTTTATTCTATGTTTTTCAGGTCATATATTATATATGTGTACTTACGGGAATTGTTATAATGTTCATAAAATATTCCAGAGTGTATAATCAGAACACCAAACAGGCAATACTTCTTTCGCTTTCGACTGCCGTACCGCTTGCTGTCAATACTCTGAACCTGATGCACGTTTTTCACACAGAGATCGAACTGATGCCGCTGTTCTTTGCATTCTCGTCAATTATGCTCCTGATAGCACTCCACAGATACGGCTTTCTTGATATCAACAACATAGCTATCAACGACACGATCGACAATATTAAAAGCGGCGTTCTGGTCTTTGACAGCCGTATGCGAATTACATACCGAAATAAAGCCGCAGACAGCCTGTTGGATATATCCATGTGCCATGACTTTGACGGCTTTATTTCCCGTATCACGGAAATTTCCGATTTTACCCCGAAAGATGATCTGACTACAGCAGAATTCAGGTCAGGGGACAGTTTTTTCAATCTTGAATATTCCGTATGCACAGACAAAAAGGGCAAAAAAGTGGCAGGTATCATCACTTTCAGCGATGTTACGCAGTATCATGAACTTGCCGCCGCCGAAAAGAAACTGAGCATAGAACAGGAGCGTAACCGTATAGCTCAGGAAATGCACGATTCCGCAGGTCATACATTTACTATGATAAGTTCGCTTTCACGTATCGTGCTGTATGAACTTGGCAGAGAAAATCCGGATATTTCGGTAATATCAGGTCACATAAATGATATCGATGCACATTCAAGAAGCGGCGTTACACAGCTCAGATGCTCAATAAACAATCTCCGTGAGGATGAATTCATGACGAGTATTTCCCGTGCTGTCCGCACTGTTACTGATGCTGTGCGTGGTGTCGAGATCAATCTTTCGTTTCAGGGCGAGGAGAATGACAGCTATTCACCGTATATCCGCTGTGTTTATGACAGCACCCGTGAGACAGTGACGAATGCCATGAGATATTCCGATGCATCACGCATCGACATTATAATAAAATTCCTCGGCAAATCGCTTGAGATCTATATCCTTGACAACGGAAAAGGCTGTTCTGATATCAAGGAGAACAACGGTCTGAGAGGAATACGTGAACGAACAGAGCAAGTCGGCGGAACTGTAAGATTCATGTCCGTTCCTGACGAAGGTTTTACTACCATAATTAAAATCCCGCTTAAAATGGAGGAGCAAAAATGATAAAGGTAATTATTGCAGATGATGTACAGATTCTCAGAACAGGTCTGAAAGCTGTTCTATCTCAGGATTCAGAAATAAGTGTAGTCGGAGAGGCTTCAAACGGCAAGGAAGCATATGAAATGTCTGTCAGAATGCAGCCCGACGTAGTTCTCATGGATATGAGAATGCCTGAATTTGACGGCAGCTACGGCATACACAAGATAAAAACAGCGCTTGAAAATGTGAAGGTACTTGTTCTTACCACGTTTGACGACAAGGAAACGGTCAACAAAGCTGTTTCGGCAGGTGCAGACGGCTATATCCTCAAAGAAATGGACAATGAGAAGATAATAAGCTCCATTAAGGCTGTTTCCGGAGGAATAAATGTATTCTGCGACAATATTTTCCGCTCTATCAAACAGGATGTTGTAATGCACAGGGAAGGCACCGATTTCGGACTTACAGAGCGTGAGACCGAGTTTATCCGCCTTATCTGCGACGGCTGTGACAATAAGGAAATCGCCGCAAAACTGTTTCTTGCAGAAGGAACGGTACGCAATACCATTTCAAAAATGCTTGAAAAGCTTAATCTTAAAGACAGAACTCAGCTTGCAGTTTTCGCTATCAAAAACAATATCGTATGATATCGGCACATTTACCAATTAAAACTTCTTATTTTTTAACAAATTGCTATTGATTTTTTCGGTATATCGTGATATAATACAGGTATGTAGTTAGGGATTATACTGCAAATATTTTTGAAAGGGGGACTTTCTGTGAATGTTTTCTTCTGGGCAATTATCACTGTTGTGTTCATCATTGCCGAAATAGCCACAGTTCAGCTTGTCTCGATATGGTTCGCCGCAGGAGCGTTTGTAACCATGCTGTGTACATATTTCCTGGATTTTGGTCTTATCGGTCAGCTTGGAGTATTCATACTCAGTTCGGCTGTTTTTCTGCTGATGACATTTCCGTTTATCAGGAAAAAGCGTTCTATGTCTCATGTGGGCACGAACCATGAACTTGATGTCGGAAAAACTGCACTGGTCATCGAGGATATCCATAATGAAACAGGTACAGGACGTGTCAGACTTAATGGGGTAGACTGGTCTGCGGTCTCAGCCGACGGAGAATCCGTCATTCCGAAAAATACGACAGTCACAGTCGTTCGTGTTGACGGAGCAAAACTCGAAGTGACAGTAAACAAATAAGAATCTGATTTATCGAAGGGATTTTTTATGGGACAGATCACTGCGTTCCTGATATGCATAATAGTTTTTGTGCTTTTTATATTATTATGGTGCAGAAAAATCGTTCCGCATGATCAGGTCTTCATAGTTGAAAGGCTCGGTTCATTCCATGCCGAATGGGGAGCGGGACTTCACTTTCTTGTTCCGTTCACTGATAAAATCGCAGGCAGGGTATCACTCAGTGAAAATGCTGTTGATTTCAAACCTCAGCCATATATCACTAAGGACAATGTTACCGTACAGATAGAAATTTCTGTATCATATCAGGTAACAAGCGCCAAAGACTATGTATACGGCATTGATAACCCGATGGCTGCATTTGAGAAACTTACGGCTGTAACACTCCGCACTATCATCAGTGAAATGAAACTTGATGATGTTCACAGGTCTGGAAATGAGATCAATAAAAAATTGACATTAGTCCTCGCTCAGGCAACTGAACGCTGGGGCATAAAAGTAAACCGTATCGAAATTAAAAAAATTCTTCGGTGCTGATGAAACAAAATTCAAAGTGACAGTAACTAAGTTAATTTATTGGAGGTAATTTTTTAATGGAACCCATTACTGTTGTTATTCTTTGCGTAATTATTTTTGTGCTTTTTGTTATCGTAAGATGCATAAAAGTCGTTCCGCAGGCTCATGTTTTCGTTGTTGAGCGTCTCGGCTCATTCTATGCCGAATGGGAAACAGGACTTCACGTTCTTATCCCGTTCATAGACAGGATCGCAGGCAAGGTATCACTCAAGGAAAAAGTCGTTGACTTCAAGCCTCAGCCTGTTATCACAAAGGATAACGTTACAATGCAGATAGATACAGTTGTATTCTATCAGGTAACAAATGCAAAGCAGTACATCTACGGCGTTGAAAGACCGCTTGCCGCTATCGAGAACCTCTCGGCAACAACTCTCCGTAACATTATCGGTGAAATGGAACTTGATGCAACTCTCACATCAAGAGACGTTATCAATACGAAGATCACTTCCATCCTCGATCAGGCAACTGACCGCTGGGGTATCAAGGTAAACCGTGATGAACTGAAAAATATCCTTCCGCCAAGAGAAATTCAGGACGCTATGGAAAAGCAGATGAAGGCTGAACGTGAGCGCCGTGAAAAAATTCTTCAGGCAGAGGGTGACAAGAAGTCTCAGGTACTTGTTGCAGAAGGTGAGAAGGAGTCACAGATTCTCCGTGCACAGGCTAAGAAAGAGGCTCAGATACTTGAAGCCGAAGCCGAAAAACAGGCTACTATCCTCCGTGCTGATGCCGCAAGACAGCAGAAAATCCTGGAGGCTCAGGGTGAAGCTCAGGCTATCGAAATGGTACAGGAGGCACTTGCCGAAAGTATTGTCAAGCTCAACAACGCTAATCCGAATGACAGAGTTATCAAGCTCAAATCTCTTGAAGCATTTGCAAAATCTGCTGACGGCAAAGCTACTAAGATCATCATTCCAAGCGAAATTCAGGGACTTGCAGGTCTTGCAACAGGTCTGAAAGCCATCGTTGAGAACGACAGAAACTGATATAATGACAGCACCGCACAAATTTCTGTGCGGTGTTTTCGCGCAAAAAATAAGACAGACACGTAAAAGCGGTGCTTATATAGAAGTTTGTACTATTATCGGGGCAAACCTTTCTGAGGAAAGGTTCTTCCCCGAACCCCTTTCCAAAGACTTTTAGTATTATGGTGTATCTGATATGGGACATTTAGTCCCATATCAGATACACTAA
>JAZUGG010000141.1:0-45398 GCA_045641105.1 Ruminococcus sp.
GTTATTGACCCGCTTACAGGCAGAGCTGTAAAGAAGGATGTGCGTTTCAGCAGTCTTCACGCAATGGTTACTGCTGTTATAAATATTGTAAATTCGTTCCGTCTGCTCCACAGAGCCGGTAAGAGTTATCAGGACCTTAATGACGGAGGTTTCTTCATCAACGTCAACACGGGTGCTGTCCTCGTCTGCGACTGTGATAATATTGCTCCTGACGGAAGCAACTTCGGAATCGGAGGCAAGCCGGGTTATATGGCTCCTGAAATTGTAAGAGGCATTGCACAGCCTAATGTACAGACCGATAAGTATTCCCTTGCGGTCGTTCTCTTTAAGCTGCTTTTCAGAGGCGATCCTATGGAGGGCGAAAAGGTCGTCAGGGATGTCTGCCTTACCGAAGCTTCGGAACTTAAACACTACGGTCAGAATGCAGTATTCGTATATGATCCGAATAACGCTTCAAACAGACCTGTCAGAGGCATTCATGACAATGTCATCAAGTTCTGGAGAATTTATCCGGATTATATCAAGGATTCATTTATACGCTCGTTTACAGTCGGCATTGATGAGCCGTCAAAGCGTATCATAGAGAATGAATGGCAGAAGATGTTCATTCGTCTGCGTTCCGAAATAATCATGTGCGGATGCGGAAGAACTAATTTCACTTCAATGTTCGCACAGCCGACAGAAAAGACATTCAAGTGTCCGAAATGCGGCATGGAATTTGCTTCAATAGGCTTCAGCAACAGAGATTCAAGAATGCCGCTGTTCCTTGGCTGTAAATTCTATGACTGCGAGATAACTCCTGAATCAGACGACTTTACAACAGTCGCAGGTGAACTTGTTGAAAATAAACTCAAGGCAGGTATGCTCGGCATAAAGAACTGCTCGGAAAGAACATGGAAGGCAAAGATGCCTGATGGTGAATTCTATGACATCACCCCCGGCAAGGGCTTCCCGATCTGGCAGGGACTTGAAATTGATTTTGGTGCGATCAAAGCTCAGATGTGAGCAGACATAATTGATATTCACAAGATACAGCATTGTGTTACACAGCAATATACTGAAAGGAAGTATTATTTATGAGCAATGAAATGATTACAGATGCTGCAAAAGAAGCTATGGACGGTTTTGAGCCGGCTGAATCAGCTAACGAGAAAAAGCAGATGGACAATATGCTCGATTTTGACGACGATCCCCTCAGCGCAACGGGCGTTTCAAGAAAGAGCCTCGTAATCTTCTTCCTGATAGATACATCAGGTAGTATGAAGGGCAAGAAAATGGGTGAGCTTAACACCGTTATGGAGGAGCTTATCCCTGAAATACGCAAGGTAGGCGAAGCAGATACCGAAGTTAAGGTTGCTGTTCTTACCTTCTCAACAGACGTTAAGTGGATGTACTCAACTCCTATCCCGATAGAGGACTTCGAGTGGGCACGACTCAGAGCTAACGGCGTTACAAGCATGGGCGCTGCATTCAAGGAACTCAACCTCAGAATGTCAAGAAACAGCTTCCTCAATTCGCCTTCGCTCTCGTTCGCTCCTGTTATCTTCCTCATGACAGACGGATATCCGTCAGATGACTATAAGGAAGGTCTTAAAGAACTTCAGGCTAACAGCTGGTATAAGTTCGGTCTTAAAGCCGCTCTCGGTATCGGCAATGAGGCTAATGATGACGTTCTTGCTGAATTCACAGGTTCAGCTGATACAGTTGTTCACGCTTATTCAGGCGGACAGCTTGCTCAGATGATCAAGATCATCGCTGTTACATCTTCACAGATAGGCAGTAAGAGTATGACACTTTCCGATGATTCAGGCAGAGAGATTGGCGAGGAGGACGTTTTCGCAGCAAAGCAGAAGCTCCTTGGTCAGCAGATCCAGGAACTCGTCGGAAGCAAGGTAGAAGGAAACGACGTTCCGTTCGATACAGGCTGGTAAGTCGCTGTCGGGAATTCCCGACGGTTTGGGTATCAGTAAATTTATCGGAAGGAGGTCGGAGTTAATATGTTTAATGGTTTCAGTCACTCAGTAATGGGTGCAAGCCATGAAAAAACAGGTCTTGTTTGTCAGGATAGTTCTTCATTCAAGGTCTGTGATAACTATGCGGTGGCTGTCGTTGCTGACGGTCACGGAAGCAAAAAGCATTTCAGAAGCCATTTAGGCTCAAAATATGCGGTTGAATCAACAATTGAAGCAATCGACAGATATTATGAGAATGCAGAGGATTTTGAGGAGAATTTTCCAAAGAATTACAAGATGATTCTCAGAAATATCGAAAAACAGATTATCTCCAACTGGAATAAAAAGGTTGAAAAACACCTTGAAGAAAATCCTGTCACTGATGAGGAAAAATCCAAATTCACTGACGAGGAGTTTGAAAAAATACCGCCTGAATCCTATTACGGCTCAACACTTATAGCTGCTGTCACAAGCAAGAAATTCACATTCGGCGTTCAGATAGGCGACGGAAGCCTTGTTGCACTTTTCGAGGACGGAAAGGCTGTAATGCCGATGGAATATAACGAATCAGCTCCTGCAAACGTTACGGCATCGATTTGTAACTCAAATGCGGCAGGAATGTTCAGCAGCTTCTTTACCGACAAGAAAAAGCTTATAGCTCTTTTCGCATCAACTGACGGATTATATACATCCTTCGGAAGCGAATATGATTTTCTTGATTATCATACAATTATTACAAGCCAGCTTACCAACATTGAAGCGTTCAAGCAGATTATCGTGAACAATCTCACCAAGAGATCCCATTTCGGTACAGAAGACGATATTTCGCTTTCCTGCGTTTTCAATCAGGAAATTCTTGATAACAGCGTTGATATTATAAAAAATGCTGTTGAAGACAATAAGAAACGTGCAGCAGACAGACGTGCTGAACTGCTTACAAAACAAGTTGATATCTGAGACCGACATTTTTACCCGCACGCTGCGTTGACAGACGCATGGTAAAATAAGTAAGGACATTCTGATAAAACTGACTCTTGGATATCGGAAAGATTTAGTGGTGTTTTCTATGGATAAAAATACATTCTACGAAACTGCAAAAAATTTTGCAAAAGTTATTATGTCCAATAAGCCTGAAGCAGCTTTTGCTCAGGATTCCTGCCTCTGCCTTATCATCGCAGATTCACAGGACATTTTCTCAGGCATTACAACTATCAGCATAAATGAAGGCTCGGTCGAGGAAGTCAAAGCAGAGGACGTTGCTGCCAATGCCCTTATTGCTGACGGCAAAGCCAAGGCAAGACAGATGATCGTCATCAGTCTTGAGGATAACAGTTTCTTCAAGCCGAATGAGGAGTGTATCGCAAGACTTATGCGTGCAAGCGTTGACAACGGTGCGTGTGAGGTTATGATCTCGCCGGAAGAAACAGTTAATGCCGCAACTCTCGCTCCTGCCGTTTCAGGTCAGAATTTCCTTGAAGGTTATGACGATGACGGCACAGTTCCGGCTGAACCTGCACCAAATCCGTCTGCACCTGTAGGCGCTCCGGCAGATTTTGCCAGCGGATTTGACATTGATGAAAGCAATCCGTTCTATGCTAATCCTGACAGCGCTCCCGCAGCAGCAAGTGCGGCTCATGACAGCGTTCAGAATTCAATGCAGAACGTACTGAACAATATCCAGCAGCAGGGCGGTTTCCCTCAGGGCGGCTATCCTCAGCAGGGTGCATTCCCACAGCAGGGTGGTTTCCCTCAGCAGGGCTATCCTCAGCAAGGCTATCCACAGCAGGGTTATCCACAGCAGGGCTACCCACAGGGTTATCCTCAGCAAGGCTACCCTCAGCAGGGTTATCCACAGCAGGGCTACTCTCAGCAGCTCGGTGGCTTCCCTCAGCCAAATCCGTATATGAACAACGGCGGAAACAGCAATTCCGTTTACTCAAATATGAATCCGCAGAATGCAGCTCCGTATAACGGCGGTTATCACGGCGGCTCGGTTCACGTTGGAAGCGGTGTTCCGAATGCAAGCATCTACCAGCAGAGCGTCAGCGTAAGCGCTATGCAGAATGCAGGAAATGTCGGTGCAAGTGCATTCCAGAAGCGTCTCAGCAATTTCTTCGGCGACGAGGAAGAAACAATGAAGGATGCAGAGGAAGAAGGAATTTCCAAGGACGAAATGCTCAAGCACGCCAAGGACAAGAAAAAGGTTGCCAAGGCAAGCCAGAAATTAAAGCAGTAATTTCAGGTTTATCTCAGGAAGTTCAGATTTTCCCTCAGAGGTATAGCAATTGCCCACATCGGCGATTCAGTCTGTATTACGGCAAAAAGCACATAATCTCATAGCTTTGGAAGAGCAGGGAAATAATTAAAACTATACGTTATAATTATATCGGATTTGTCAGAGTGTAGCACAATATGCACAAAAATGCATCAGCTATATGACAGAATGTACAGATATTATCAAAAATCAGCTTTTGTATTGCTTTTTCTGAATTGATATGGTATAATTATTATGATAAGATGTGTATCGGTTAGTTTTTATCTGAGACCAGTATCAAAGGCAATGCCGCAGCAATTTTCAGCGTGTTGCCGGAGATCATTCTGTATTGTCCGAAAATTAAAAGCACTGTTTTATAATTTTTACGTGTCAAGGAAGTGTTAGTTATGACTTATTTGCTCAATATTGATGAGGCGATAGACAGAAAGTTTCTTGTCTCAAAAAACCTGAAGGGGCAGACTGAAGCGGGAAATATTATTCACGTTATGGATGCTGAAAATACTTCCGATTCTGTACAGGTTACATACCGTGTGTCCCACTATAACGAAAAATTCCATGATTATCAGGATTACACCGTGAAGTTTGACAACGTTGCACAGTTCTGCAAATGGGCACAGCCTGATAATTTTATAGCCCGTAATTACGAAAGCCTTTCAATCAAGGATATCCAGCACTATATCAAGATCAAGAACAGAACTTTTGTAAGTTTCTGCCTTCCATTGATTCTTGCAGCTGCTGTAATATTCTTTGCTATCGGACTTCTTGCAATTCCGAATAAGCTCATCGGCGGCATAATCGCTGCTGTACTTACATTAGCTGTTGCTGTTTTCGTTTTCAGCTTCTTCAGAAAGCAGAAGAAACAGGAGAAAATGCGGCTTTACAGTAAGATAAGTTCCGGCTGGGGCGTAGTTATAGAATAAGGTTTATTTGTGCCATACATTTGCACCGCATTTGTATGGCACTTAATTTTTGGAGGTTTTAATGTTAACTCAGCTCAAAACAAAATATATAGGTGACAAAAGGCTATACAGGCGTGTTCTGCTGATGGTTGTTCCCATGATACTGCAAAGCATGATAACCGATTTCGTCAGCCTTGTGGATAATATCATGGTCGGGCGTGTCGGTACTGAGGAGATGAGCGGCGTTGCAATTGCAAATCAGTTTGTTTATATTGTAACGATATCGCTTTTCGGTGCAGTTTCAGGACCTGGAATATTCGGAGCTCAGTTTTTCGGAAAAGGAGACAGTGAAGGTCAGAAGCAGACTTTTCGTTTCCGTCTGCTCATATGTACGGCTATATCCGTGCTTGCGATGATTATTTTCAGTTTATGGGATACGGAACTTCTTTCGCTTTTTCTGAGTGAGGAGGATTCACCTGAAAAGGTTGCCGAAACGCTTGAATTCGGAAAGAAGTACATGAGGATAATGCTCATTTCGTTTATTCCGTTCGGCATAGGTCAGGCATATTCCAGTGTACTTTGTGAGTGCGGATATACAAAAGTTCCGCTGATCGGCGCAATCTCGGCTGTTGGTATCAATTTATTCCTCGACTATGTTCTGATTTTCGGAAAATTCGGTATGCCGAAAATGGGAGTTGAGGGTGCTGCAATTGCTACGGTCATATCGAAATGCATTCAGACCGTTGTTAAAGTTATCTGGACGCATACTCACCTTGATATGAACAAGTATGCGCAGGGACTTTTCAAAGGCTTCTATATCCAGCCGCAATTATGCGGAAATATTATTAAACGTGGATTTCCTCTATTGATGAACGAATTTCTCTGGGTGGCAGGTATGTCGCTTATCATGCAGTGCTACTCAGTGCGTGGACTTGATGTCATAGCCGCACGAAATATTTCGACTACCGTGACAAATCTTTTTAATGAGGTCTATATTCAGACAGGTGCGTGTATTGCAATTATCGTCGGCGGAAAGCTTGGAGCAAATAAACTTGAAGAAGCCCGTGATACTGACAATAAACTGCTGTTTCTAAGTGTTGCGGCGGCGGCGGTCGTCAGTGTCATCATGCTTCCGTTTGCGGCGTTTTTCCCCGATATCTACAATACAGAGGAGAATATCAAGGCTATTGCTGGCTTTATGATACTGATTCAGGCGCTTGCAATGCCTATATGGGCGTATGTGAATGCCTGTTACTTTACCCTCAGAAGCGGCGGAAAGACGGGCATCACATTTATGTTTGACTTTGGATTTGTATGGCTTTTCATGTTGCCGCTTGCATTTATTCTCTCACGTTTTACAAGTCTCAGCATATATTTCCTGTTCCCGATTATTACATTTTCTGAATTAATAAAGGCGATAATTGGATATTTTCTTGTCAGAAGCAATTTATGGATAAATAATATTGTAAACAAAATATAAATTTTTGCGTGTTTGCCATTGGTAAACACGTTTATTTTTTTCACCTTTTCTGCGTTTTGTGGGTTGACAGTGATAGTTCGATATATTATTTAATTTACGGCAAGTTAAGCCGTTGTGCACAATTAATACTAATGGCAAAATATTAAATGGCAGATTCTATAGTCAGCACAATAAATGGTTAAAACAGTATAAATCACAGCAATATCTGGTAAATTATACGTGTTTGATCAACGATATAAGTAAAATCTGCAAACGATATCAACTATTAAGTTAAAAAAATCGTTATATGTATATTGAACAGTTTTAAGGAATCTTTAAGACTATTTTAAGGAATGATTAATATAATATAAACATTAGAACAGCTGTGTTTCAGACCTGCAATTCTGAAACTGATATTTATTATGATAACGGCTGAATAATCGGAGGAAAATATATGAAGAAAAAATTTATGAGAACGCTCATTACCGGTATGATATCGACCTGTGTCATAGGTACAGGCGTTATCGCAGGTACAATGACAGCTTCTGCTGCTGATGCAGAAAGTGACTACATTGGAAAATTTGCTGATATGGGCGACACAAACTGTGATGGCAAGATAAATCTTGCTGATGCCGTACTTATTATGCAGTCACTTGCAAATGCACCGAAATATGGTCTTGAAGGTACTGATTCCACACACCTCACTGCTGTAGGCGCTGCTAACGGTGACGTTTATGAGCGTGGAAACGGTTTGACAAACATGGATGCTCTTTCAATTCAGAAAAAGCTCCTTGACCTGATTCAGACATTCCCTGAGTCACTTGCCGCAGATTATGCAGATAAAAATGCTGCTGCACAGACAACAACTACTACAGCTCCTGAAACGACAACCACCACCACTACAACTACAACAGCCCCTGAAACTACCACAACAACTACAGAGGCAACTACAACGACTACAGAAACAACAACAACTACTACTACATCAACAACGACAACGACTACAACCACTGAATCTACAACAACTACGACAACCACTACCACAAAGCCTGTTGGTCAGAAGATAACTCCTACTGAATATATGGCTGCTGCAAAGGCAAACTTCAATTCAAATGTTCCTGCCGATGTAAAGCAGGGCGACAGCGGCACAACAACCAAGATTTCATATTATTCAAAGAAGGCTCAGAGAGATAAGCCGGCAAACGTTTGGCTCCCTCCGAATTATTCACAGAATGAAAAGTACCCTGTATTATACATGAACCATGGCGTAATGGGCGGCGAAGGCGATATGCTGAACGGCTGGGGTATCCGTGAAATGGCTTCAAACCTTATCAAGAAGGGCGAAGTTAAGCCGTTTATCATTGTATTCACACAGATGTATACCGATCCTAAGTCGGCAACCTGTTCAGGTATCACTCAGGAAAGCATGGATCGCTATGATGACTTCCTTTATGACCTCACAGAAAGCCTCATGCCTTATATGGCTGAACATTATTCAGTTGCCGAGGGCAGAGAGAATACAGCTATTGCTGGCTTCTCAATGGGCGGACGTGAGTCTCTCTATATCGGTATCATGGCTGCTGACAAGATAGGTTATGTATGTGCATCTTCACCTGCACCGGGCGCTGTTCCTGGACAGGATATGTTCCTTAATCATCGTGGCAGCATGTCTGAGAGCGAATTCAAGTTCAGTGAGCCGAATATCCCTTATCTCCTTATGATAGGCGGCGGTACAAACGATAACGTAGTTGGTACATTCCCGAAGCAGTATTCCGAACTCCTCAAAAAGAACGGCAATGACAATATCTGGTTTGAGGTTCAGGGTGCAGGACATGATGCAGGTGTTGGTACACCTCTGTTCTACAACTTCTTCCGCAACCTCTTCAAGACAGAAGGCGGATTTGCAGAAGGCGGCGGTAATCTTGGCGAAGGCGCAAGTGTAAATACAGGCGGCGACCAGGGCGGCTGGAACATGGGCGGCGACCAGGGTGGCTGGAATATGGGCGGCTTCGATTGGGGCGGTCAGGGAGGCTTCAACTTTGGCGGAGATCAAGGTCAGGGCGGCTTCAATTTCGGCGACATGGGTAACTTCGACTGGAGTGCCATGGGAGGTCAAGGCGGCGACATGGGCGGCTTCGATTGGGGCGCTATGGGCGGCGGCTTCAACTTTGGCTGATGAATTGATTGCCAAAAACTTAATGATGTGAAATCCTTCTTCAAAATATAATATAAACGCTTCCTATAATACTCGGGGACAGTTTGCAGGCTGTCCCCATATTTTTTGGTCGCTGAGCGAGCGACGACGCTTGTCATGTGCTGTCAGCGTTCCGCCTTACTCTGTACGGGGCGGTCAGTCTGCTTTCGCTCGCTGATACTATTATATATATTATCAAAGGGACAGTTTGTAGACTGTTCCCCATATTTTTTTTGCCGCTGAGTGAGCGACGGCGCTTGTCATGTGCTGTCAGCGTTCCGCCTTACTCTGTACGGGACGTTCATTCTGCTTTCGCTCGCTGATACTATTATATATATTATCAAAGGGACAGCTTGCAGACTGTCCCATATTTTTTGCCGCCGGGGGCTTCCAGCTACGTACAAAGTGAACGAGCTTGCGAGTGGGAGCGTGACCGCCAGCGGAGGCTCTACGCCAAATAAAGAGGCTTCCCGATAAACAGGAAGCCTCTTTACATTTAAGGTGGAAAAAGTGTGATAAATTCTTAATTATCCCTTTACACCGCCAAGTGCAACACCGGCGATAATATACTTCGACAACAGGAAGTATACAACCAACAGCGGCAATACGGTGAGGAAAAGTCCGAGATATACAACACCGAATTCAGTCTTGTAAATATCTCCGTTAAGCAAGCTTACCATCATAGGCATCGTATACTTTTCGTTCTTTGTAATGATGATTGATGGAAGGAACAGGTTGTTCCAGCTTGATACGAATGCGAAAATTGCCTGTGTAGCCATTGCAGGCTTCATCATTGGCAGTACTATCTGGTTGAAAATTCTGAATTCACCTGCACCGTCAATTCTTGCCGACTGTAATATTTCCATCGGCAATGACGGTATCATGTATTGTCGCATGAAGAATACCGTCGTCGGTGATGCGATCGCAGGAAGAATAAGTGAAAGGTAGTTGTTTGTCATACCGATCTTATAAATGAACTGGTAGAAACCGATACTTGTTACCTGTGCAGGAATCATAAGAACGCACATGATAAGTGTGAAGAACGGCTGTTTGAGTTTCCAGTCATATGCAACGATAGCAAAAGCTGTCATCGTTGAGAAGTAAATAGTACAAGCAGTTACACCAACTGAAACGATAAGTGAGTTGATGAAACCCTTTAAAGGATTGAATGTAGCGCTTGTCAGATACTCAAAGTTTGCTTTGAGGTACTTTGACGGAATAAGCGATACAGCGTGTGCCTGAATCTCTGTGGTACTTCTTGTGGCATTAACAAACATGATTACGAATGGGAGTAAACTTAATAATGCGAGAAGAATACAGAATGTGTAAGCCACAATAAGGAAAATTGTATTTGCGGCATTTTTCTTTCTTACAGCCATTTCTGTCCTCCTTCTGAAGCAAGCTTCTGCATTTTCTTAGCTTGTTTGATCTCTTTCTTGAGCTTTTGTTCGTCCTTATCACGCATGATATAGAACAGAACAGCAGAACAGATAGAAATGATAACAAACATAACCATACTTGCAGCAGCAGCTTTGTTATACATATAGCTTCCGCTGAACGCCTGATTATAGATGAATACGCTGGTTGTAAGCGTAGCGTTGTCAGGGCCGCCGTTCAGATAGAGCTTAGGAATGTCGTACATATTAAGACCGCCTACGAGAGATGTAACAAGTGTGTAGAGCAGTACAGTTTTAAGATTAGGAATTGTAATCTTAAAGAAGGTCTGGACTCCGTTTGCGCCGTCGATCTCAGCAGCCTCATAAATGTCAGGGCTGATGCCGAGTACGCCTGAAATGAGTACGATCATAGTATTTCCGTACCATGTCCAGAACTGGATAAATGCAACTATAATTCTTGATGCGCTTTTGTCAACAAGAAATTTGTAAGCTGAGTCTCTTAAACCGAGTGAAACGAGAATATCGTTTACAGGGCCGATAGGATAGCTGAAAAATGCATTGAAAAGAATTGCAATTGTTGCAGCTGTAATAATGTTAGGCATATAGAATACTACTTTAAAGAAGCCTTTGCCCTTGATTTCGTTACTGCGTGATGTGAACCATGCAGTGAGAAGAAGTGCGATACAGATCTGTGGAATGAAGTTCATCAGCCAGATCGCAATAGTGTTTTTAAGTGAAACCTTGAATGAATTGTTGTTAAAGACATTTTTGAAATTTTCAAATGGATGGTCAAGAATCTGCCAAGATGTGTTTCCGAGACCTTTACAGTCCGTGAAACCGAGTAATGCAGTGTAAATGGTAGGATACAGCGAAAAAATCAGAAAAGTCACAATAAAAGGTATACTGAAAAGGTATCCGTACTTAGAATAGCTGATACCCTTGAGCTGTTTTTTTGGCAAAGCCAAAACCTCCTTTGCATCTGTTTATTCAGGAAGGGGAGAGATCAACTCTCCCCATACCCGAAAAACTACTCGATTTAAATTTTAGAATTCAACTTCGATGTCGATGTTATCAGCAACGTTCTGCTTGAAGTCCTTGATAGCATCTTCCTTGCTCTTCTGACCTGATGAGTACATACGTACCTGGTCACGCCAGAGCTGGTTGATCTTTTCGTCGTATTCTGAGAGGTTCTTACCGTTTGCATACTCGTTTGCAGGAACGAATACGTCGAACATATTCTGTCCGCCGAGGAATTCAAGAGCACCGTCAGAGTTAGCCATAACTGTTGAAGAAGCAACAGCATCCTTTGTGCCTGTTGAAGGATCATATGTACCGTTAGCCCACATATACTGGAGACCTGTCTCTGAAGAGTCAAGAGTTACCCAGTTAATGAATTCGCCAACGCCTTCCTTAACCTGGCTGTCCTTGTTAGCAAGGAGCCATGTACCGCCCCAGAAGAAGCCTACAGGAGGTGCACAAACAGCCCAGTCACCGGCTGTGTCGCCGCAGTTCTGACCGATTGTGTAGTTGATGAGCCATGCAGGACCGAAGAAGCCGAAGATCTTCTTAGCGCCTTCATCCTTCATATCAGCAAACCAAGCATCCTGCCAGTCTGTTGTATCGTTGTGGTACTCGTTGTCGATGAGCTTCTTTGAGTAGTTAAGGAATGCTTCACGCTTAGGATCGATATTGAGCTTGCCGTCAACAACCCAAGCTGAATCAGAGCTGTTCTCAACTGCGTGCCAGAGGTCACCGTCACCTGAGATGATACCATAGCCCTTGCCCTTGAGTGTTTCAGCTGCTTCCCAGAACTTGTCAAGGCTCTGTGAACCGCTGCCGATTGCTTCGCCAACCTTCTCCGGATCATCTGAACCGAATGCGTCCTTAGCGATTGAACGTCTGTAGATGAATGCGCCGCCTGTAGCCTGATAGCCAAGACCAACTACGTCGCCTGATGGGTTTGTACCGATTTCTACTGAGTATGGAGCGATCTGAGCTTCGTCAATCTTAGCATCTACATCAAGACCAAGATCCTTGTAAGAAGCAGCGTACTGGCAAGCAGAACCCTGTGTGTACTTGAGGATGAAAGCAGCTTCTGCACAGTAGAGGTCAGGAGCATCCTTGCCGCCTGCGTTGAGAGCAGCATCGAGAGCCGGCTGATAATCGCCGTTTGTTGTAGCGATAACAGTCTTTTCAATCTTGTACTTCTTGCCGAAGTCAGGGTTAAGTTCGATGTACTTGTCCATCATACCCGGAACTTCTTCTGTGAATGCCCATAAGTTGATTGTCTGCTGGTCGCCTGAAGCTTCTGCGCTTGACTCGTCCTTGGATTCGTCTGATGAGCTTTCATCAACTGTTGAAGATGAAGAATTTTCTTCCTTCTTGGATGAGCTTGATGAGTCGCTTGACTCATCGCCGCCGCAAGCTGTCATTGTTGCGAGGAGAGCCATAGCTGAAATTAAAGATAATACTTTTTTCATTTTTGAGTTACCTCCATATTTTAATTTACATTTATCGCAATCCGGCCGGGGATGCCGGAAAGTGCAGCATTAGAGTGTGAAAAGAACGTTGTTTACGATAGATTCGAGCATTTCCTGTCTGCCGCTTGAAAGTGAAGCAGTAACTTCGCCCTTTTCGAGAGCATATTTTTCGAGAGCAGCCATATCAGCCTTACCTGCGATGATGTCTGCGCCGATGCCTGTATTCCATGAAGCATAACGGTCAGCAATGAACTTGTCGATTCTGCCGTCTGCGATGAGCTTCTGAGCAGCCTTGAAGCCGAGTGCAAATGCATCCATACCTGCAATGTAGCTGTAGAAGATATCTTCAGGAGTGAAGCTGCCTCTGCGAGCCTTAGCATCGAAGTTGAGACCGCCGTTTGTGAAGCCGCCAGCCTTGATAACTTCGTACATACACATTGTTGTGTCGTAGATGTTTGTCGGGAACTGGTCTGTATCCCATCCGAGAAGCGGATCGCCCTGGTTAGCATCGATTGAACCGAATGCACCATTTGTTCTTGCAACGCAGAGTTCATGCTGGAATGTGTGCTGAGCAAGAGTTGCATGGTTAGCTTCAATGTTCATCTTGAAGTCCTTGTCGAGACCGTACTTTCTGAGGAAGCCCAGAACTGTTGCGGTATCGAAGTCATACTGATGCTTTGTTGGGTCCTTTGGCTTTGGTTAAATGTAGAAGTCGCCTGTGAAGCCTATTGAACGACCATACTCAACAGCCATCTTCATAAGACGAGCCATGTTGTCGAGTTCGAGTCCCATATTTGTGTTGAGGAGTGTTTCGTAACCTTCACGGCCTCCCCAGAATACATATCCGTTACCGCCGAGCTTTACAGTTGATTCAAGAGCCTTCTTGATCTGTGCAGCTGAGAAAGCGAAAACGTCAGCAGATGGGGAAGTACCTGCACCATGCATGAAACGTGGATGATCGAAGCACTTAGCTGTACCCCAGAGGCACTTGAGTCCTGTTTCATCCTGTTTAGCCTTGATGTAGTCTGTAACTGCATCGAGCTTAGCGTTTGTCTCTGCGAGACTGCCGTATTCAGGTGAAAGGTCTCTGTCGTGGAAGCAGAAGTAGTCGATGCTGAGCTTCTGCATGATCTCGAAAGCAGCGTCAACCTTAGCCATTGCTCTTTCTGTTACATCGCATTTGCCCCATGTCTTGTCTGTTGTGCCGCAGCCGAACATATCTGTTCCGTCGCCGCCCATTGTGTGCCACCATGAGAGAGCGAATTTGAGGTGCTCACGCATTGTCTTGCCGTCGATTACCTCGTCAGGATTGTAATACTTGAATGCAAGCGGGTTTGTGCTGTTCTTTCCTTCATAAGCTATCTTGCCTATGTTCTTAAAAAATTCCATTTAATTGACCTCCGATTAATTATAAATTTATTGAGATACAGCCTGTGCCGTTTAATTCGGCACTTAATGCGTCAGGCTGTGAAGTACCTGCGTAAAGAATGAACTTATCCGATGTCTTTGCTCTTACGCCGTTGTCATCAACGGACTGGAAGGCACTTTCATCTATAGTTACCTCAACGCTTGTGCTTTCGCCCTTTTTCAGGAAGATTCTCCTGAAGCCGCATAAGCTGTGGTTCGGAACATAATTTTCGCCTATACCCTTGATATAGAACTGAACGACGTCCTCTGTATCGCAGTTTCCGATATTTGTTACAGTAACGGAAGCCTTTCCGTCATTGTATTTAAGGTCGCTGCATGAGAACTTTGAGTAAGTAAGACCGTAGCCGAACGGATAGAGAATATTGCCTTCTGCATATCTGTATGTACGGTTCTTCATGCTGTAATCCGAGAAGTCAGGGAGAAGTGCAGCATCCTGATAGAATGTAACAGGGAGCTTACCTGACGGTGAAACCTTGCCGAAAAGGATATTAGCAAGAGCAGTACCGCCTGACTGTCCGGGATACCAAGCCTGAATAAGAGCATCGCAGTCGGCTTCAACATTGATAGCGCTTCCTGCGGCTGTAACGATGATAACGGGTTTCTTGGTGTCCATGACTGCCTTGACAAGCTTGCGCTGTGCTTCAGGAAGTCTGAGGTCATTCTTGTCGCCCGAGGAGAATTCGTTTCCTGTATCTCCTTCTTCGCCTTCGATAGTAGCATCAAGACCAACGCAGAGAACAACAACATCTGACTGTTCTGCAACGATCTGAGCCTCGGCAATTCTGTCATCAGGGAGACCGAGAGCCATAACTCTGTCTTTATAAAGGTGACTGCCCTGTGAGTAGAGTACTCTGCCGTCGAAAGCATCCTGAATGCCTTCGAGGAATGTTATGTATCTGTCGGCTGTACCGTTATAGTTGCCTTCAAGTGCAGGACGGCTGTCCGCATTCGGACCGATAACGCCGATGGTTTTTATCTTGCTTGCGTCAAGCGGGAGAATGCCGTTGTTTTTCAGCATTACCATTGACTTTTCGGCACATTTAAGAGCGTGTGCCTTGTGCTCCTCGCAGGCTACTATATTATAGTCAAGGCTGTCGAATTCTGTTGAGTCATCGAACATACCGAGACGTATTCTTGTTCTCATCAGGTGAACGCAGGCATTTCTGATATCCTCGTCATTGATGAGTCCCTCGTTGTAGGCGTTGAGGAGATGTAAATATGTATTTCCGCAGTTGAGGTCACATCCAAGCTTTAAAGCCATAGCGGCTGACTCAGGAGCGGTTTTTGTTACCATATGATTGGTGTGGAAATCACGTATTGCCCAGCAGTCTGAAACAAAGTAGCCGTTGAAATCCCATTCTTTAAGCTTTCCCATAAGGAACTTGCTTGCGCAGGCAGGTTCACCGTTTACTCTGTTGTAAGCGCCCATTACGCCCTCGACTTTGGCTTCTTTAACAAGAGCCTCGAAAGCCGGGAGGTAAGTTTCCTCCATGTCCTTTGCATTTGCAACAGCGTCAAATTCATGGCGTGTAGCTTCAGGACCGCTGTGAACTGCGAGATGCTTTGCACAGGCTGCGGTTTTCAGAATATCTGAATCCCCCTGCATACCCTTGGCGTAGGCAACACCAAGTCTTGTTGTAAGATACGGATCTTCTCCGTAGGTCTCCTGACCTCTGCCCCATCTCGGGTCACGGAATATATTTACGTTTGGCGACCAAAGGGTAAGTCCCTTATAAATATCGTAGTCGCCGTGAGCGGAATACTCATTATATTTTGCTCTTGCTTCGACAGCAGTTATATCACCGGCTTTACGTACAGCGTCCTCATCGAACATTGCCGCCATACCGATAGTCTGCGGGAACATTGTGGCTGTGCCGGCTCTTGCAACGCCGTGCAGACCTTCGCTCCACCAGTTGTATGCAGGTATATTCAGTCTGTCGATTGCAGGAGCATCGTATTTCAGCTGAGAAGCCTGTTCCTCAAGGGTGAGCCTGTCAGTAAGGTCTTCAGCTCTTTCCTGAGCCGAAAGACTTTTATCCATGTACTTTTCCAAGCACATTCTCCTTTCATCTGTGATTATTGCTTTGCAGTCATTAATCTTATGTATTCGTCAACGACCTTTTCAGTATCGGAATCGGCAGTGCGAAGCTCCCACTTTTCTGTAATGGAAGCAGTCTCGCCCGGCTGATACTTTCTCATTTCGCCAAGCAGTTCACATTCAAGGAAAAGTCTGTTGGTGTATGTTTCAAAGTTGCAGCAGAAATCAGGATAATTCACAGGCTGATAGCTGTCGAATGACAGTCTGAAAACCTGATCGTTCAGAATATAGGCGATCTGACCGCCTGTAACATTGAATCCTGCCTTGAAGGCATCCTGATTTGTAGCATCCTGTCTGAGAAGGGCATATTTGTCATTAAGAGTGAACCTTTTGTCCTGAAGGCTTGAATAGCTCCAGAGTGCCATTGTCCTGTTCGGAAGGAAGCCGTTGTCATCGGCACACAGGGGAACTATCTCTGTACCGCCTGCGGCAAGGCCTGTAACTGACCACGGTGCAAATTCGGCAGGTTTTGCGGAACAGTTTGTTATTCTGTTCTCTACGATGACCGTGTTTTCGTCAGCCACGCTTATCACAAGGCTGAACTGCTTTCCGAAAGGTGTCTTTTCGGGGGTAAGAGTCAGCTTTGAGCCATCATACTCCACATTTACCTTTACGTTGTCAGGATAATAGGTTTCGGGCATTTTTTCGGGAGCGCACCAGATGCGGTGACCGCCGTAGGCGTACCATACGCCGTAGCCCTTGTTGATTTCATAGAAATTGCGGTCAGTGTCCTCAAAAAGAACGTTCTGACCTTTACAGAAGCCGAAGAAAACGATTCTCGGCCCTACATCAACTGTTGCGATGAGACGGATAGTACCATTTTCAAGGCAGATACAATTACCATAGTTTTTGTATTCGGTTTCGTAGCATTTTACTTCCATAAATATTCTCCTTGAAGCAGATATAAATGCACATAGCTATCTCTGCTTGTCTTTCGCTGTTTTTAATTATAATACCTGCGCACAAATTATACTAATCATTTATTGCTACCAATTAATCAAGAATTGCTAAATTTACACAAAATAATCATTTGCTCTTTACAAATATTTGCCTTTTAGTGTATAATATCAATAAAAGAAACAAATCTCGGCATCCTGCATGAGCATTTGTTTACAGTTTGTCTAAAATATAACAGGATGCCAATCACAATAAATGGTCAGGAGGTCATATTTATGATAAAGAATCTTTCGGGCGTATACGAGACTGTAGAGTACGAAAATCAGCGGTTTGTCATGCTTTATGACAACGATGAGATCGAGGAATACCCGGTTCACTGGCATAACGCAATTGAAATAATCATACCGCTTCATAACGGTTTTACTGTTACATCAGGCGGAAAAGAGTATCATCTTGGCGAAAAGGAAATGATAATCATTCCTCCCGGTGAGCTTCATTTCATGCCTGCACAGGACGGCAGGAGGATCATCTTCCAGTGCGATAATTCGGTAATAAGCGAAGTTCCTTCCCTTGAATCCATAATGCCGGTGCTGAGTTCCGCACTCCACATTACGCCTGATCTGAACAAGGAGCTTTATGTGCTGTCAAGAAAGAGCATTCTTGACATATATACCGAATATTATTCAAAAACGCCTATGGCAGATGTAAGGATTTATATGTATCTGCTGACGATGCTCACGGCTGTAAGAGAATTTCAGCTTGCAAAGGTAGAGGAAGCTGCGGCAATGAGCATGGTAAATTCTGATGAAAGCCGTAAATTCGGGCTTGTCACGAAGTACATCAATCAGAATTATATGTATGAACTGCCGCTTGAGAAACTTGCATCTATTGCAGGCTACAGCAAATACCATTTTTCACGTATTTTCAAGGAATACAACGGTATGTCCTATATTCAGTACATAAACAGCAAGAGGATAAAAGCAGCTGAAAGACTTATGGCTGATTCATCGTGTCCGATAACGGAAGTGGCTATGCAGTGCGGCTTTTCGAGCCTTACCACATTCAACAGAGCATTCCGCAAAGCCAAGGGATGCACACCGTCGGAATTCAGAAAGATGTTCAAGCTTTCAGACTGACCAGAAATTGCGATGAACAAATATTACAAATTTGTAAAAGCAACAAATGAAATGTTTACATTTTGTAATTATTGCGTTACTAAATCGCAATTTTTGATATGTCTAAAATTTGCCCTGAATGAAGCCTCAGAACTTTCAGTAAGTCCTGAGGCTTTACTGTTCATTTCATCTTTTATAAATAACAATATTCAGTCTTTGCCTTATCTATAATTTTATACTGAATTGTTTTGATTTATTATAACATATTATGTCTAAAATGTCAACAGGTTTTTGATAAAAAAGTAAAACCAATTTATGCACCATTAGTGTAATAATTCATGGAAATAAGAATTTGAATAATAAGATGTCCTGAAAGACTTTTGAGAAAATCAACAAATAGTATTATTATGACATTATAATACAAATTTGCAAATAAAAAAGGAGCAAAAAATGCTCCAAAAAATAACGCCGCATTCACATGTCTATGAAAATGCGGCATATTACTTCATTATTTAATTGTTATTACCTTATTTTCTGCATCAACACAGGCTTCTGCACCGTATGGCAGGATAGTCCTCGGAAGTGCATGACCGAAATTCACATTATAAAGCAACGGTATATCAGTATCACCCAGAACATCAAGCCATACCTTTTTGTATTCATTATAGTATGCTTCGTCTTTCGGCTTGCCGATGATAACACCGTTGATACGGCTGAAAATACCATAATCCCTGAATTTTTCAAGTATCTTGCGGAGCTTTTCAGGCTCGGGTTTTTCTTCGGAAGTTTCAGCAAAAAGAATCTTTCCATTCCATTCGTCAGGCTCAGGGAAAATACCGTATTTCTTTACTATTTCAGGCATATCCTCGAATCGGGCATCAGTCAGCATCTCATACATTGTCTCGATACAGCCGCCCAGTAATCTGCCGCTGAAAACCGCTTTGCCCTGCAAAAGTTCATATCCTTTTGTCTCCTTGTGCGACTTGTAGTCAATACCCACGGAAGCCTCTGAATAATCAGTGCGGTCTGTGTACCAGATATCGCTTGAAACAATCTTTCTGCCTGAATACGGAGCAAAACACTCAGCAAATGCATTCTTTGTATATGGCAGCATTTCATCCGAAAGCTCGGCAAGGTCACATATGAATGCCTGACCGTAGAAGGTACGCATTCCAAGTTTGTGGAACATTAAATGGTTGACGGTTGTATCAGAAAATCCGAGGAAGAACTTCGGTTTGGTCTTTACAGCGGAAATGAATTCCTCATCTTCCATGAGATAGGGTATCGTGCGATATGTATCAACACCGCCGATAGCGCATATTATGCCGTTTATGCTGTCATCAAGAAATGCGGCTTTAAGGTCGGCAGCCCTTTTTTCAGGGTGATTATATATGTAGTTAAGACCTTTCAGCGAATTTTCCATGAATACAGGTTCAAGCCCGAATTCACGCATACGCATTGTGCCGAGCCGTACCTCATGGGCGCAGAAAGTCTCTCCGAGCATACCGCTCGAAAGGCTTACGATAGCAATTTTGTCACCTTTTTTTAATGGTTGCGGAGTAATCACAACTAACACCTCACTGTCACTGATTTCTTATCTTTATATTTCTGTCTATTTCTCTCTTTGCATCACGCTTTGCAGCGTCAGCACGTTTATCATAGAGCTTTTTGCCCTTGCACAGTCCAAGCTGGACTTTGACTTTTGAATCCTTAAAGTACAGACTCAGCGGGATAAGCGAAAGTCCGTCCTGCTTAAGAGTACCATAAAGTTTGGTTATTTCACGTTTATGCATCAGAAGCTTGCGCCTGCGCAGAGGATCACGGTTGAAAATGTTGCCTTTTTCATAGGGAGAGATGTGCATACCTCTCACAAAAAGTTCACCGTCGTCTATGGAACACCATGAATCTTTCAGATTTACGCCGCCCTGACGAATTGATTTTACTTCTGTACCAACAAGTTCGATGCCTGCCTCATATGATTCAAGCACGAAATATTCATGACGTGCCTGTCTGTTTTCGGAGATCGTTTTTGTGCCTTTTGATCTCATTATATCCCTCCTGTCTGCGCTTCTGCCGCACAATCCTTGTGCAGTGTTGCCTTATATTATAATGATTATACACTATACTGTGCAAAAAGTCAACAGGATTTGTGTCGGAATCACGCAAATTGCTTGTTTGCTTTGAGAGATTAAGGGATGACCTTATATAAAATGATTTTGAATGGTTATATATTTTTCACTTGCCGCCCATTTATACTCAAAGCAATAAAAATCATCAAGTCAATTGACATTTTGTACATATTTATTGGTGAATGATTATACAATATACCAAAGTTAGTTACAAATTTAATAAAGATGTTTGATAAGATATTGACAGTTTGACTTAAAGCGAGTAAAATACTATATTATAGCAAAAGTTATACTTTAATGTAAGGCAACAATTTTTTCACAAATAATAATTAACATAAGGAGGATTTTCCAAATGAAAAAGTTACTTGCAACACTCTCAGCTATGGTGATGGTAGGCGCAATCACCTCATGCTCAAGCGATTCAGGCTCCGACAGTTCAAGCAGTTCTTCAAAAGACACAAGCTCAAAGACAGAAAGTTCAGAATCATCAGAATCTTCTGAAAGTTCTGAAACAAATTCAGGCGAAGGCAAATCCGTCGGTATCGCTATGCCGACAAAATCCCTCGAACGCTGGAACCGTGACGGTGAATACCTCAAGGAACAGTTTGAAGCTGCCGGCTATACAGTTGAACTCAAATATTCCGATAACGAAGTTGACCAGCAGAACAACGATATTCAGGGCATGATCGCAGACGGCGTTGATCTTCTCCTCATTGCTGCTATCAACGGTGAATCACTTACACAGACACTCGGTGATGCAAAGGATGCAAATATCCCTGTTATCGCTTATGACCGTCTTATCATGGGTACTGACGCTGTTTCTTACTATGTTTCATTTGATAACTACACAGTAGGCAAGCTTCAGGGTGAATATGTCGTTGAGGCTCTTGACCTTGAAAATGCTGACGGCCCGTTCAATATCGAATTTACTGCAGGCGATCCTGCTGACAACAACGCAGGCTTCTTCTTCAATGGTGCATATGACGCTGTAAAGAGCTATATCGACAGCGGCAAGCTCGTTATTCCTTCAGGCAAGACTTCTTTCGATCAGGTTGCTACAGAACAGTGGTCAACTGACAATGCTCTTGTAAATATGCAGAATACCCTTGCTTCATATTATTCAGACGGCACTCAGCTTGATGTTGCTCTCTGCTCAAATGACTCAACTGCTCTCGGTGTTGCTCAGGCTATCGGTACTGACTATGCAGGAAGCAATACTCCTATCGTTACAGGTCAGGACGGCGATATCGCTAACCTCAAGAATATCGTTGACGGCAAGCAGTCCATGACAGTTTACAAGAACGTAAGCGATGAGGCAGGCGTTACTCTTGAAGTTTCAAAGGCTATCCTCGCAGGCAATACACCTGATGCAGGTCTTCTTTCATCACTTTCTGCTGATGCTACATTTGATACAGAATCATATGACAACGGAACAAAGGTTGTTCCTTCATATCTTCTTGTTCCTTATGTGATCACAAAGGATAATCTTGATGTACTTGTAGAAACAGGTCTTTACAAGTGGGACAGCGATAACAAGTATCTTGAATCAACTGCTTCCACAACCTGATAATTTCATCTTAAAAGGGCGGGCTGTGCCCGTCCTTTTCTGAATTATCAGAAAAAACATAAGGAGGAATATACTTGGCAGAATATATTCTTGAAATGAAAAATATCACTAAGGAATTTCCCGGTGTCAAGGCTCTTGATAACGTTAATCTACAGGTCAGGCCCGGCGAGATACATGCTCTCGTAGGCGAAAACGGTGCAGGCAAATCCACGCTTATGAATGTACTCAGCGGAACATATCCCTTCGGTACATATTCGGGAGATGTCGTGTATAATGGTGAGGTCTGCCGTTTCAGCACTCTTCGTGACAGTGAACAGAAAGGCATCGTTATAATCCATCAGGAACTTGCTCTTATCCCTGAACTCTCAATAGGTGAGAATATGTTCCTTGGAAATGAAAGAAAAGGACTTTTCGGCATCGACTGGAACAAGACCTATTACGAGGCAGAAAAGCATATGCGTCAGGTCGGTCTTAAAGAGGAGTCAACCACGCTTATAAAGGATATCGGTACGGGAAAACAACAGCTTGTTGAAATAGCAAAGGCTCTCAGCAAGAATGTTAAGCTTCTTATTCTTGATGAACCTACCTCGTCCCTCAACGAGGAGGATTCACGTATGCTTCTTGATCTGCTTATCAGCTTCAAGAAGGAAGGCATGACTTCAATTATCATATCCCATAAGCTGAATGAGATATCCTATGTTGCCGACAAGATAACCGTACTGCGTGACGGCTCAACTATCGAAACTATTGATAACGAAAAGCATGATATCGATGAGGACAGGATCATTCGTGGAATGGTAGGCCGTGAACTCAGCGACCGCTATCCTGCCCGTGAGCATAATATTAGCGAAAAGATAGGCATGGAAGTAAGCGGCTGGACAGTTCATCATCCTATCTACAGCGAAAAGAAAGTCGTTGATAATGTTTCGTTCAATGTCCGCCGTGGAGAGATAGTCGGATTTTCAGGCTTGCAGGGTGCAGGCAGAACCGAACTTGCAATGTCGATATTCGGAAGATCATACGGCACGAATATAAGCGGCAGTCTTAAAATTGACGGCAAACCGGCAGAACTGAAAAATGTCCGTTCCGCTATAGAGGCAGGTCTTGCTTATGTTACCGAGGACAGAAAGGGCAACGGTCTTATCCTTGAAGAAAGCATTGCAAAGAATACCACTATGTCACGCCTTGAAAAGGTGTGCAGCAAGGGAATCATAAATGTTGACAAGGAAAATTCCGCAGCCGAAGATCTGAAGAAAAAGCTGCATACAAAGACACCTTCTGTTCAGCAGGCGGTAGGCAACCTTTCAGGCGGAAATCAGCAGAAAGTTCTTCTTGCAAAATGGATGTTTGCAGATCCGGAAGTGCTTATTCTTGACGAACCTACAAGAGGTATCGATGTCGGCGCAAAATACGAGATATACTGCATCATGAACGATCTTGTGGCACAGGGAAAATCAGTTGTCATGATCTCGTCGGAAATGCCCGAACTTCTCGGAATGTGTGACCGTATCTATGTTATGAACGAAGGAAAAATGGTTGCGGAGATGCCTGCCGCTGAAGCGACACAGGAAAAAATCATGTCCGCTATTCTTCAGTCCGACAAAAAAACAAACTGATCGAAGGAGTGCAACATGAACGTTAAAACATTCATTAAAAAATACACCATGCCCATTGCGCTGGTCGTGGTATTTATATTGTTTGCTGTTTTGACTGAGGGCAGACTTTTATTCCCTCAGAACCTCTCAAATCTGCTTCTCCAGAATGCCTATGTTCTGGTAATGGCGTGCGGTATGCTTCTGTGTATCCTCACAGGCGGAAACATTGACCTTTCAGTAGGTTCTACCGTCTGTCTTGTAGGCGCAATAGCGGCGCAGCTTATGAACAAGAACGATATGAACGCTTATCTCGTTATCCTGTTATGTCTGGTACTCTCAATTGTAATAGGTATGTGGCAGGGCTTCTGGATAGGTTATGTGCATATTCCGCCGTTTATCTGTACGCTTGCGGGAATGTTCCTGTTCAGAGGAATAGGACGTGCTATACTTGAATCCAAGACCGTTACTATTAAAAATCAGACTTTCCTTGATATTTTTGCATCATATATAAATGTTCCGGGAATCGACGGGGAAACGAAATGGTCAGCTTTCATCGCAGGCATAGCAGTATCCGTTATTCTTATAGCAGTTACGGCTGTCAATCGTGCAAAGAAATCAAAGAACGGCTATAAGCAGGTTTCTGCTGTTTCCCAGTTCGGAAAAATAGCTGTAATTGATGCGCTTGTACTCTGCTATACATGGAAACTTGCACATTACAAGGGCATTCCTGTAATGGCTCTGTGGGTGCTTGCAGTAGTATTCATCTATGCATTCATCACTTCAAAGACTGCTTTCGGACGCTATTTCTATGCAGTCGGCGGAAACGAAAAGGCTACAAAGCTTTCCGGTATCAACACAAAGAAGGTTTATTTTACTGCATATACATCAATGTCACTGCTTGCAGGTCTTTCGGGACTTCTTATCGCAGCACGTATCGGTTCAATCAACGGCGACTCAGGCAACTCGTTTGAAATGGATGCTATCGGTGCCTGCTTCATAGGCGGTGCTTCGGCATACGGCGGAAGCGGTTCAGTAGGCGGCGTTGTAGTCGGTGCTATTCTGCTCGGCGTTATCAATCAGGGTATGTCTATCAAGGGACTTGACAACAACTGGCAGTATGTTGTAAAAGGTTCTGTTCTGCTTATTGCCGTTATCTTTGACGTTGTTTCCAACAAAAAGACAGGTAAGGCAGGTTAATTGCAATTATTCAGGCTCGGAGCAGTCAAAAGCTGTTCCGAGCTGTTTGTTATGAGGAGATATATGAATTCAGGAAAATATGATAATGAAAAACGTACAAAGGCAGTAAATGCTCTTGTTCTTCGACTCGCTGTGGCGGCATATATGGGATTTCTCTGCTATAAGCTGTGGGCAGGAGACAGGTCGGATTCAAATGTGTGGATATTCCGTATCATAGGCGGATTTTTCTTTGCTGCTGCGCTGGTATTTGTAGTCTATTCGGTTAATCGTCTGCGCATTGACCTCAAAGCCGCTGAAACTGCTGATACAAAGGAGAATAATGAACATGAAGCTTGATGAATTTAAGGCTTTGTATAGCGCATATATAGAATATGTCTCACAGCTTGAAGCCGAAAAATCACCTACTGACGGACTTCTGGGTTTCGGAAAGAAGGTATCGGATGACAGCTGTCATGACCGCTTTGCAGAAAAGCTTGAAGATATGCTGAAAAAGTTTGCAGACAGTGAGCCGTCATCAGATGAGGTATATGAAGTTATGGAATTTATCTGCCATGCACCTGCGGAATACAGCGAACCTGAAAGTGCATACTGGATGCTCAATGCAGTGCATGGGCTTGTTATCGGACTTGCAGAGCGGCTGTCATATGATGATGCACAGCGGCTTATGGTGCAGTATGAAAAGGATATCCCACGGCATAAACGTCTGCCTGTTCAGAAAAAACTTTATAAAACGCTGAAAAGTATCAAAAGGATTATATCATAATAATTGGATTTTCAAGGAAGATATTTGATGCATTGGGCGATAATGTTGTATATTTGCTGACAGTGTGGTATAATTCATATGTATTTATTAATGCAGCAATAATTTTGTCGGTCAAGCCGAGGCGTTTGACTGTGATTAGTCCGTAAAGCGCTGCTCCCTTGACCCCGCAGTATGTGGCTTCGCCGTTTTTTATCAAAATATGCATGAAAAGAGGAATAAAAATGTATATAGAAAAAATCAATTCGCCTTCTGATATAAAATCTATGAGCATAACCGAACTCAATGCGCTTGCTGATGAGATAAGAAATGCCCTTATGAACCGACTGTCAAAAAGAGGCGGTCATGTCGGCCCTAATCTCGGTTTTGTCGAGGCAACTATCGCACTGCATTACGTCTTTGATTCACCTGCGGATAAAATAGTATACGATGTTTCACACCAGTGCTATACTCATAAAATTCTCACAGGCAGAAAGGATGCATTCCTTTTTGATGAGCATTTCGGCGATATTTCGGGATATACAAATCCTGATGAAAGTGAGCATGACTTTTTCAACGTCGGACATACATCAACAGCAGTAAGCCTTGCCTGTGGACTGGCAAAAGGCCGTGATCTGAAAGGCGGAAGTGAAAATATAATCGCTGTAGTAGGAGACGGTTCACTCAGCGGCGGCGAGGCGCTTGAAGGTCTGGATTTTGCTTCAGAACTTGAAAGCAACTTCATTATCGTGGTCAATGACAATGATATGTCCATTGCCGAAAATCACGGCGGTCTGTATAAAAATCTGAAACAGCTCCGTGAAAGCGGCGGAAAATGTGAATGCAACCTGTTCAGGGCAATGGGACTTGATTATGTTTATGTTGATGACGGCAATGACATTGAAAAGCTGATATCCGCATTTGAAAAGGTGAAAGACATTGACCGCCCGATAGCTGTTCATATCAATACGCTCAAAGGCAAGGGATATAAGCCTGCAATAGCCAATAAAGAGGACTGGCACTGGCATATGCCTTTCGGAAACGGAACTGATTCTGCTGATGGCGGCGAGAATTACAGCGACATGACCTGCGATTTCCTTATGAAGAAGATGAAGGCGGATAAGGATATTGTCACCGTTGCTGCGGCTGTACCTGTATGTATAGGCTTTACCGAGGAAAAACGCCGTGAGGCAGGCAGACAGTTTGTTGATGTCGGAATTGCAGAGGAACACGCTGTAGCCTTTGTTTCGGGCATTGCAAAGAACGGAGGCAAGCCTGTTTTTGCTACTCATTCAAGCTTTTTGCAGAGAACATATGACCAGATATCACAGGATCTTTGCATCAACCGCAATCCTGCGACTATTCTTGTAAATACAGCATCAGTTTTCGGCATGAATGACGTGACACATCTTGGAATATATGATATCCCTATGCTGTCAAATATTCCTGAACTTGTTTATCTTGCGCCGACAAACTGTGAGGAATATTTTGCAATGCTTGACTGGAGTATTGAGCAAACAAAATACCCTGTTGCTGTCAGAATTCCATGCAACGGCGTTGTGCATACTGATAGAACTGTTGACACGGATTACAGCGATATCAACAAATATCTCATAACGCAAAAGGGAAGCGGAATTGCTGTTATTGCTCTTGGTGACTTCTATCAGCTCGGTGAACAGCTTGCAAAGCTTATTCAGGATAAGACAGGTACTGCGCCTACACTGATAAATCCTCGCTATATCACAGGTACAGACGATGCTCTGCTTGAAGAACTGAAAAAGGAGCACAGCAAGGTCATAACTCTTGAGGACGGTATTCTAAGCGGCGGTTTTGGTGAAAAGATAGCCCGTTTCTATGGTTCATCAGACATGAAGGTTTTCAATTATGGTCTGAAAAAGGAGTTCCTTGACAGATATGATGTCAAGGAGGTGCTTGAGGAAAATCATCTTACTCCAGAACTGATTGCGGCTGATATACTATTGCTCCAACAACTAAACCCTGCCGTCAATACTCGTTAAAAATCCAATTTCTCTGCGTCTTTCTCCTTGAAATACAGGAGTATTCCTTCGTCTTTTGGCAATGTTTAATTGGGGGAGCAATATGAAAATATATATCGATGCAGACGGATGTCCCGTAGTGGACATTTCCCTGAAAACTGCGAAAAAGTTTGGCATATCATGCGTTATTATCTGTGATACGTCTCACCGCATTGAACGTGACGGCGCAGAAACAATAGTGGTTGACAAGGGAGCGGACAGCGCTGATTTCAGGCTGGTCAATCTGATTTCGGAGGGTGATATTGCGGTAACTCAGGACTATGGACTTGCCGCAATGTGCCTAAGCAGAAAAGCTGTTGTGCTCAATCAGGACGGCAGACGCTATTCTGATGAAAATATCTCAGGACTGCTTGAATTTCGTGCGGTATCAAAGAAAATACGTAATTCAGGCGGCAGACTGAAAGGTATGCCAAAGCGTACACATCAGCAGGACATGGATTTTGAAACGGCTCTCACAAAACTGCTTGCTGATGCAGGCGGCTGACTAACAGCATACAGTATGGTCTGAAACAGCAAATAAGGTGGCGGCAGACAGCACATTATTTTTTTTAGTGCTGTATACCGCCATTTTTTTGGCTCTGTCCGTTCTAAAATAACTAAAATATTAAATGGTGCATATTCAAAAAGCTGTAAAATCAATTTGTGGTATAATGTAAATATGAAATTATGCGTTCGTATCAAAAAAGTGAAAAACGAATCCTGAAAGGAGTTTTTAACATGAATAAAATCAAAAAAGCAGCTTCTCTTGTACTTGCCGCTTCGCTTGCCTGTGTATCAGCAGGCTGTGATCTGCAGGAATTCTTCGCAAAGGAGAAAAAGCAGGAAACATATACTTCAAATGACTACGGTCATGAACTTGATCCGCAGCTGCATGAACTTGTTGCAGACAGCGAATATCAGGTAATTGACGAGAACGACGGTGTTATTTTTGAGACTGCCGTGACTGACGGAGAAACTTCAAGCGATATCGGCTTGTATGACTCAGACGGCAATAAAGTTGCAGATTTCTGCGATAACGGCACAAACGGCGACCGTATCGCAGGGGACAGGATATATTCATGTTCATATCAGCCGCAGGTCACAGAAGAAACTGAAGAAACTTTTGGTGTAAGAATAGATGATGTTGAAACTGATACTATTTCTATCCAGTATTTTGACAAGCTTACCGATGAGGACTTCGAGACTGCCGACAAGGTGGCAGATACTCTCCATGAAGCTGTACATGAATTCAGAAATGAGGACGGAAGCATACAAGCCGAAAATCAGGATAAGGCTATCGATGTTATCGCAGATATTGCCGAGAAAATGTGCGGCAGCGGTGAGGCTGTTGACTATGAGGTCAACAAAAAATACGGCAATGTCCTTATTACTCTCAGCAGCGGCATTACTTACGTTTACGAAAACTATGTTGAAGGCTTTGAAGGCGGCGGAACTGCTGACAACGATATCAGCGTTATAACGCTTCAGCCGTGTACTGACAGCCTCGGCACGAGCGTTCCTGATGAGGCGGCAGAAGTTGTTGCAGGCGAATACGACAACGTAAGCTTTACAACAAATCTCGATGCTTCAAGCGTTACCCGTGAGACTGTCAAGGGATTTTCTTCAAATCAGATAATCATATGGAACGGTCACGGAGGAATGTCCACATCACTGCATTCATTTGTAAGAACAGGCGAAGCACCTGACTCATCTACTGCTTCAAGTCAGGATTACATTGAAAAGCGCATATTAATAACAGGTGCTGAAGATAACAAGGGAATATCATTCACATATCGTTTCGTTGATGCATACTGTGGCGATATGTCGAATACTCTGTTGTATCTCGGCTGCTGTCATGGCGGTGAGGACGGCGTTCTCGCATCAAGCTTCATCAACAAGAACTGCAATCTCGTTATCGGATTTTCCGATTCAGTTCTCGCAGTTTATGACCGTGCGATAATTGAGAATTTCTTTGAAAAACTCGCAGTTCCGAAGAAGTTCCTCTGGATATTCAATGTCGGCTACCGTTCCGCTCTTGAGGCTATGACTCTTGCAAAAGGAACCTGCGGAAGTGATGACGGAAGCGAAAAACACGCTTCACCTGTAATGTTCGGAAATACTCTCTATAAGATATCATCTGCCATTGATGACGATTTACAGACCGCTACAGAGGGCTACACTGAGGCACTCAACAGCGTTCAGCTTGATAAGAGTTATGTCAGTGTTGATGTGGGCAGCAGCGTTACTGTAACGATCACAAGATATCCAGACGGATATGAAGCTTCTGACTTTGTATGGAGTATCGATGATCCTTCTGTTGCAACAGTCAGCGCCGGTACTGTTACAGGTGTTGCACAGGGAAGCTGTATACTGAAATTGCAGTCAACCGACGGTCAGTTCTCCCAGTTCTGCGCCGTTACCGTAAAATAAAAATCGGCTGATTTCTATAATTACCTGCACTTACTACTGAGGGAAACCCTTTTGAAAAAGGGTTCTCCCTCAGACTCCCTTCCTAAAACTTTTGGGTGTTTTAGGAAAGGGGTTCGGGGAAGAACCTTTCCTCAGAAAGGTTTGCCCCGATAAACAGTGACGGTATTACAGTAATCAGCCGTAATTATGTTTATGAGCCTGTGCCGCTGTATTTTGATGCGCCGAACATCCAGAACTTGTAGCTCAGGAAGAAGAAAACGATGCCGAACAATGGCGAGATCCATGACAAGATCGGTACGCTGTCAGGTCTGAGGATAACAAGGCTTGGATAGTAAGCGATAAATGCGATAGGCATTACAAATGTAAAAATGAATTTGAAAACAGGATTGAAGATAGTTATCGGATATCTTGCATAGTCTCTGAACTTATTCACGAAATCAAGTATAAAGAATGAGTTCTGCAGCCAGAAACAGGTTGCTGCTGCGGCATTCTGGAGGGCTATCATAACAAGAGATGCTGTAATGATAAATACTATTACCATGAGAATTGACAGCGGAGTTACTGCAAGACCTATTTTATGCCATGAATAGGCAAGCGTACCTATTCCGAATGCAAGCTGTCCAAGTCCTTTAACGTCAAAAATTTCTGATTGATAATAGAAGAACATATTTATCGGGCGGAAGTAATATTTTATGAAATCCCCCCTATATACATTAGTTCTCAGATTCCAGTTGTTGTCAAAAAGACACTGTACGGGTGTCAGCGATATCAGCGAAAAGCCGTACAGGAAAAGTATCTCATTATAAGTCCAGCCGTTTATTGACGGGAAGTTCCTGAAAATTATCCAGAAGCTTACAAATCCTGCAATATTAGTGAATATCATTCCGATTGTGGAGATGATGAAGTCACTGCGGTAGCTCATTTTGCTCTTGATATCCTGCGAGATTATCTTGAAATAGATGCGCAGGTAAAAGGCTAAATTATTTTCTTTCATGGTTCAGCCTCCGTTCACGGTTATCTGTCTGATAGATAATTTCCAGAAAAGGCGGCAGATTATGCCCATAACAACGCACCAGAGAAGCTGTGTTCCGAGTATCCTCAGAATACTGCCAATTTCCGGCTGCCCTTCAAGCAGCAACGTCAGCGGAGCGTTGTATATTGACTGGAATGGCAGACAGTATACGATTTTTTGCAGTGTTTCAGGAAAAAATGCGATAGGTACCGTAACGCCTGAAAGCAGCATTACAATGACCTGTTTCATTATGTTGATTCCCCATATCGATTCGGTGTAAAGACATATCGTGCCGACAAAAAAGTTTATGTAATAGTTTATCAGCAGTGCCATGGCTACGGAAATAATGAAGTACATAAGGTTTATGCCGAACGGTATTGCTCCGTGTGTGAATATGCATACTATTGCGAATGTTGGCAGGAATGTGGTGATGAACTGCATAACGTGCGAACCGGAATATGACCAGAAAAGATAACTTCGGTATTCCATAGGCTTCAGCAGCATCAGCACCATGTCGCCTGACTGTATGCTTCGTCCCATATCCCAGACGATATACATTTCCATGAAATTGAAAAGTGCGGTTGCGAGTACAAGATAAATGAGCGTATCTGAAAATGTCATTCCGTTTACCACATCAGTACCTGCGGATGCATAAATTGCTTTCCACAGGAAGTATATTATGATGAGATAAAGCATATTTCCTATGACAAGAACGAAAGCGGACGCTCTGTACTGTAAGCTTTCCATAAGTCCTGCACGCAGGAGAGTGCCGTATTTTTTGAGTTTCATTACACACCCTCCTCGTATATTTTCTTGATGACCTCCTCGGTGGATATCTCCTCAAGCTTCATGTCCTTTATTTTGCGTGCAGCCTGCAATCTGCCGAGAACGTCCATTACAGTCGATTTTTCCTCATCTACAAGAACTGATATCCATTCATCATCATTTGAAACTGAAAATTCCGGAAATTCCTTCTTTATCTTTTCTGCTTCGGCACTGAGATCACCGTCAATTCCTATTTTCAGTGTTCTGTATGAGCCAAAAAAGCCTTTCAGGTGCTCAATATCGTTGTCATAAAGCATTTTGCCCTTGTCTATAATGACAATCCTGCGGCACAGGGCATCAACATCGCCCATGTCGTGAGTGGTGAGGATAACTGTCGTATTCTTCTCCTTGTTCAATGCGTTGATGAGTGTGCGTATTTTCGCTTTCATTGATACATCAAGACCTATTGTAGGCTCGTCAAGGAATACTATTTTCGGATTGTGCAGGAATGCGGCGAGGATATCGCTGAGTGTACGCTGTCCGAGTGACATCTGTCTTACAGGCTTGTGAAGAAGTTCATCTATATCCACAAGAGACTTGTAGAGCGATATCATGTGGTCATAGTCATCGTCGGCTATGCGGTAGATGTCTTTGAGTATTTTGAATGACTCGATCAGCGGAAGTGCCCACCATAGCTGTGAGCGCTGTCCGAAAACTACGCCTATCTCTTTTGAATTGCGTGTGCGTGAGCGGTAGGGTTCATTGCCGTTTACGAGTATTTCTCCCGAAGTCGGTTCAAGAACTCCCGTCATCATTTTGATAGTGGTTGATTTGCCTGCGCCGTTTGGCCCGAGATATCCGACTATTTCGCCCTGTTCTATGCTCATTGATATGTTGTCAACGGCACGGACTGTTTTGTAGTCACGGGAGAAAAGGTCCTTGAGGCTTCCTTTCAGACCTTCACGGCGGTTCAGTACTTTGAATTCTTTTGTGATGTTTTTGATTTCGATTATTGCTGACATGACAGCCTCTCTTTCTGTATTGAAGTTGTGGATGGCTGATGCGCAGATGAACGTGAGATTTCAGACAGTGTGTACCAAACAGCATAATATGGTGCTGAACTGTCTTTTTCTGCCTTATATTTCTTTTTGTTTCGGAAATATGATAATTATTATAGCATATAATACAAAAAAGTCAATGTCATTTTGGTTACAATTTTGTCCGCTGAAATATCAGCATTTTTGTTTATGCAGTTTCAACTAAAAAAATTGCCTGACATTGTTATTTAAGTAATAATACCGTTCATATTCTTGACATCTTTTCTAAGAAATGATATAATTAAACTGAAAATGTACGTGATAATTCTGTGAAAAATAAGGACTTGTTTGCATAGAATAAGTTCTGACATTTTATACGATGATACCGTAAGTATTAACGTTAGTCACCAATACTTTGACCGGCTTGTGCGAAATGCATAATATCGGGTACATACTGTAATAGAAAGGAAATCTTACTATGGCAGAAAAGAAAAAGTCAAATGGCTTGACAGACAGGGAAAGAGAACTTTTATACGGAGAGGCAAGAGAAAAAAATCATATTGACGATAAGTACAATATGCATATAACAGAAAAAATGCAGGGTATCTTCTATGACCATAATCAGGTTCAGCCAATAGATATTTTCCAGCAGTATGATGCTGTGATATTCAGGGAACTTGTTGATAAGAATTATCCTGTCCGTAATATTTCAAAAGACGAATATGATGCGTTTCCGGATATGGACAAAGTCGCAAAAAATGTCATAAGAAGGGCGCTTAAAGCAAATATTCTTCCGCTGATATTCTGCATCGTTTTTACGGCAGTCTGGATACTGTCATTCATGGCGGTCGATTTCCTAATACCTGCCACATTTCTCATGATAATCGGAGTTGCTATTTTTACGGTATTTTTCCGTTCAGAGTACACAATATTAAAAAGCAGAAAAGTCACACCTGACTCAAAAGCGGCTTTCGGAAATGTGATTCTTTTCCGTGATGTGCCGATAATGAGCGAGTCAGGCGGCTCTAAATACTATATCGACGTTGCTTTCTATGAGGAAAGTTCATACGCACACAAGATCAGATGCAGCCGCAGGGTTTATGATATGCTGACACAGGATTCTCCTGTCGTTGTCTATAATTCAAGAGCCTATGCATATGATGAAAACGGAAAACTAATTTTAGATTGATATTCAGGTGGTAAACAGTGATGGGCAGTGTAAAAACGAAAATACTTTATCAGAATTGCGATACCTTTCTTCAGATCAACCTCAGAAAGAAAGACCAGATATATGAAAATCATCTCCAGTTTCTCAATAATAACCATGACAACGGTTTTCTGAAGGTAAGATGGGAGAAAACTGCTACGAGAAACGTTCTGAAATATGATGTCAGCAATCTCATCGCACTTTCTGAATATATCAAGCAGAATATGACGCAGGATAAGTATTTTGCTATAATCGGTCAGTTCCAGAAAATTCTTGAATGCTGCAGCGAACATAATCTCAATGTAAATAACCTTATATTAGCAGATACAAAAAGCGTCTACTATAATATTGAGACAAAATCGCTTTTTGTGGCTTATCTGCCGCTTGTTGAGAATAACTACAGCTGTTCAAATGTGGTGAAGTTCCTGTATAAACTTAATAAATCAGTGAATATCAGCATTTCAAACGGCAACGTCATGAATAAATATGAGCTTTTCCTTGACGAGCATCTCAAAGTCCAGAAAACCAAAAAGGACAAAAACAGCTGTTTTTCACATAATCATCTCTATAATTTCCTTCACGACAACTATTCGGTATATCAGCAGCTTGATGATGTTCCCGATATGACCGTCAAGCACGTCAAGGCTGAAACTCCGCAGAATGCCTGCGTTCAGGATTCGTCATACGTTCCGCCGTTCCAGAAAAATGAACAGGAAAGCGATCATACTATCCTTGTAAGCGCAAAGAAAAATACCGAATGCAAAGCCTGTATCACTGACGACAACGGCAGAGTATTTCCGCTTGACCATTTTCCGTTTACTATCGGACGCAAGGCAGGAAATGATATGCCTATCACAAATTCGGGCACGGTATCAGGTATCCATGCCGCTATTACATACGAAAACGGCAATTATTTCATTGAGGATAAATATTCCTCAAACGGAACTTTTCTGAATGAAACTCCCGACAGCGGCAAAAAGATCGTCAGGGAACAGCTTACAAGCGGCGATACTATTTATATCTACAATGTTCCGCTGAAATTCACTATAAATTCAGGGAATTCGGGTACTGTAGTAGTCGGCGCAAAAAAAGCGGCTAAGAATGAAGTACCTGTTATGACTGAACCTAAAAAAGAAGAAAAGCCGCAGTCACAGAATAATATCGCATATCTTATGAATTCGTCAAGCAAACAGAGAATTCCTGTGTACAGCTATCCTTTCACCTGTGCCGAACTTTCAGGCATTATCGTCGGTCAGGACAATTCGGGAAGCCGCCACAGCATATTCATTGAAAATATCGGCTGTCCGTCCCTTGTCCTTGAGGGAAGTGAAGTCGGCATCGGTACTAAAAACACGATTTTCTCAGGCTGTAAATTCCTTTTCCACGGAATTCAGTACACTTTCTATGAAGAAAACTGACGGTGATGTTTTATGGATTATGTTTTTTCATATGCCACAACTGAAGGTGCGGTCAGAAAGGTGAATCAGGATTCGCTTTTTATCGTGACTGCTGAATATAAAAACGAAAAAATACTCTTTGCGGCAGTCTGCGATGGTGTCGGAGGTATGTCCGCAGGCGAAACGGCAAGCGGTTTTGTTTGCCGCAGGATGGTTGACTGGTTTGAGGGCGATTTTGCCGGCATGATGCGGAATAATTCGTCTGTGCTCGATATCAGGGCATCTCTTGACGAAAAGCTGCATGAACTTAATGACCGCATGAATTCATTCGCCGACAGAAACGGCATAGGCATGGGTACTACCGTGACTGCAATGCTTGTTATTCCTCAGCTTGGACGTATGCTTACAGCTCATGCAGGTGACTCACGTCTCTATAAGATAACCGACAGCAGTGCGGATGTTCTTACGGCTGACCATTCCATTGTCGGTCAGGACGTGAGGAACGGCAAAATAACCGAGGAAATGGCTGAAAATGACTCACGCCAGAATCAGCTTACAAACTGCATCGGCGCAGGTCTGACGGATACTTCATATGACTACAGCATCTCCGAATATGACGGAAATGAGTGCTATATGCTGTGTTCTGACGGCTTCAGGAAAAAAATCACAAGGGACGAGATAATGAATAGTCTCTGCCCTTCCGCTAACATCAGCGAAAATGATATGTCGGCGCATCTCAATGCACTTGTTGAGAAGGATATGAAATGCGGCGAAAAGGACAATATTACGGCACTTCTGGTAAGACTTTGCTGAGAGTGAGGGGATACTATTGCTAAAAGAAGGATTCATACTCGATGAACGATACAAAATAATAAATGTCGCAGGAAAAGGCGGTACTTCAGTAGTTTACCGTGCCGCTGACCTTCGTGCAAACAATGCGCAGAGAGCTGTCAAGGAAGTTATGAAAGCCAACGGCATCGATGCAAGGAATGCACGTCAGGAATCGCAGCTTATCAAGGAATTCTATGAAAAAGATGTGAAAAATTCTTTTTTCCCCAATATCATTGATACAGTTGATACCAATGATGCCCTTTACATTGTTCAGGACTATATCGACGGTCAGTCAATGGAAAAAATTCTTGAAAACAGCACTTTAGATGCTGCGGCTGTCCTGAGCTATGCAAAGGATATATGCTATGTCATGTCATTTATCCATAAGCTTGGCATGATACACAGTGATATGAAGCCTGACAACGTTATGATAGTCAGGAATGATGAGAATTTTGAAAACAAGAAGCACGCCGATAAATTCGGCAAGCTTAAATTCATAGATTTCGGCTCGGTAATTGCAAGACGTGAGGGTACTTTTGCCTATACTCCTGCATATGCCGCTCCTGAACAGTTCATGGAAAAGGAACTCGACGAGAGAACCGATATCTTCAACATGGGTGCGACCTATTACCATATGCTCACGGGCAAAAAACCTATGAATGTAGCTGTAAACGGCAGATTTGTCCCGTCCCGTGAGAGATTTCTCTTTGACAAGAGCATGAATGCCGACCTTGTGAGAATTATCCAGAAATGTGTAAATGATGACCGCTCAAAGCGCTACCGCAGCTGCGATGAACTGTATGACGACCTTTATAAAGCCGAAAATCATACTTATGTAAAGATAACAGCTATTCTTGCGGTAATATCGGCAGTGTTCCTGATATTCTCCCTTACGGCAGGAATTATCGCCAAAAAAACAAAGAGTGAGGATTTCAACAAGCTTGTTGAAAAGGCTGAAAATGCAAGTCAGTATGACGAAAAATCTGAGGCTCTTGCAGAAGTCATAGATGCTGACGGCTCATATTCAAAGGCTTATCTCGAACTAATCGAACTCTACAAGAAGGATATGGTTTTCAGCGAGGACGAGACTGCTCAGATATTACGGCTCATAAACGAGAATATCAACGCTCTCAGGAGCGACTCACAGTATGAGGAGGTCGCCTATGAACTTGGAATTCTCTACTGGTATTACTACTATTACGGCAATGACGGAACTGAGCAGAATGCAAGCACTACAGGCAAGATTGCTTCTGTAAAATGGTTCAGTGAGGCTCAGACCGATAACTTCAAGTCTCAGGATATCGATAAATATCAGATAGCGCATATCTACTGCACTATAGGTGATTTCTATTCGCAGACTCAGAAAAAAGAGAACGAACTCCTCAAAAAGAGTTATTCGGCAGACCTCTGGGCAAGCATGAACGAACTGAATACACTTGTGGTAGACGCAAATGCAGGTTCTGATATTATTATCCTTGAAACTTACAAGACACTTATTAATCTTGAAAATACAAATATGCAGGATTTTGCCCGTTCAGGTATTTCATTCAGCGAGCAGAAAAAACTCATGGACGAGATCAGGGAAAAAACCGAAAAAATTAATGCTGCCGAAGGTTCGGCTGCCGAACTCAAAGAATACATTCTGACTTCCTATGATAAGGTTGTCGAAAGTATCAGCGGTTCACAGTAATTCGGAGGTGCGTCATGAATTCATCAAACTGGCAGACACTGTGCTATATTTCGCTGACTATCGGTATACTCCTCTTTGTCGCAGCAGGTGTGTTTGCGATAAAATTCAAGGTAGTTTCCATAATTCTCTACGAGAGAAAAGCACGTAAGAAAAATTATGACACCAATGAACCAAAAGCACCTGACATAACATTTGATATGCCCGACGGCTTCTATGAAAGCACGGTAAAAATGCCTCAGCTCCATAATTCAGAGCCTGAACGGAATATTAGTTCCTCAGACGGCTCAGCAGGTGATGTTACTGTTGTTGTCAGCAAAAAAAATGATGACGAATGTGAGGGAACTGTCGTTGTCGGCAGAAATAAGCCTGAACCAAAGGCTGAAAATGATTTTGTTATTATCAGAAAAATCGTCGTTACAAGTGCGGCGGCTGATGAAATAGAAAAACTTTAGGAGATCTTATGAACAAAAGAAAAATCACAGGAGGCATTCTTGCCGCAGTCACTGCCTTGTCATTCTGTACTGCACCTTATGCTTTGGCATTTGATGCACCGTCTGATATTGAACTGCATATCGGAGATACGGAACTGAGTACAGATGAGGTCAGCGGCGGCATGATCGTCAACGTTCCGCTGTATTTGGATAATAATCCCGGTTTTATTGCTTTGGGCTTTATCGTTAAGCTTGACAGCAGATTACAGTTTGAGGATATGAACGCAGTTGCGTCTTCCGCTGAGGGATTCGGAGATATAAGTGTCGGTACAAAAGCTGACTGGGGCAATATTATCGAAATAAACGGCTTTGCCCATAACATATTTAAATTTGAAGGAAACGGACAGATCGCTGAACTGCATATCGTCATTCCCGAAGGAACTCAGGCAGGTACTTATCCGATAGAACTGCTTGCACAGTATGATGACAGAGAAACAAGCATTATTACTGAAAATTCGGCAAGTGCATATTTCGGCCCTGAAAGTTTTTCGGTACTGGAAGCGGGAAACATTACAATAAGCGAGCCTTATTCTCCGCCGCCGCCTCCGCCTGAGACTCAGCCGCAGAACAGCAATGAGCCTGCGAAAGAGCCGCAGCAGAATAATGAGCCTGAAACACAGGCGCAGACAAAGCAGACTACTGCCGCTGCAACGGCAGTTTCAACAAATAAAACAACAACTGTTTCAGATACAACTAAAAAAGCATCTGAAACTCTGACTTCATCATCATCTGTCGTTACAACAACCGAAACGACAGCTTCAACTGCTGAGGAAACAACATCCACGGCATTAACATCAAAAGCTGAAAAAGTCAATAAAAAGGAAAAATCAGCAGGTAAAATGCTGATACCGATAATTGCGGCTACAGTCGCTGTAATTGCCGCTGCTGTCGGAATCATAGTGAAAAAGAAGGGAGTTAACAAATAATGAATAAGAACAGTAACCGCTCAAGAAAAAAGGCAGCTTTTGCCGCAGCACTTGTTTTTATTTCAAATTACTGCTTTGCTTTCCCGCTTCCGGATATGGCAAAAACTACTGTATATGCGGATGTTGCAGGTGAATCCGGCGGACAGCAGAATGGTACAGAGACCACTACAACTTCCACAACACAGACTACTACTACGACCAAAGCATCAACTACGGCATCATCAACTACAGTCACAACAACCTCTGTTTCTGAATCAGCAACAGGCAGTACAACAACGGATTCCAATACTACCAATGCTGCGAATACTACTACAGTGACGGAAACCACAACTGACGGAACGACTACAACTACCACAGCTCTGCCCGAATTTGAATACTATACGCTTTCTATCGGCAACTATCCCGAGGCTGACAAAAATGAACTCGAAACACTTGCAAAAAGAATTTTTGGCGGCAATTTCAAAGGGGCAGATCAGGGAGATAAATGTATCAATGTCAAGGTAAATTACAACGCACAGCCGATGAAAGGTAATGTTGATATCGATAAGAAACGCTATGTCTTTTCTGAGGATTCAAGCGGAAGTTCCCTTGTTTATAATGTAAGCTACAAGGTTGAGGGCGTATCAGTCTCTGATTACAGGCTCAGTTTTTCAGGTATTGGCGATGACGGATACTGTATGCGTGGAACAAAAGTCACTGCTGTTCCGACTGTTGATTTTACTATTGACGGCAAGACAGATAAAATATCGGTCACTGTTGACAGCGATGTTGAATTTACAGGAGAAAGCTTTGATTATCAGAATGAGAAGTTTAATCTTGTTGTAAAGAAAAAAGGCGAGGTCAAGGAAAAGCATACTGTCGCACTCAGAACTGTAAGAGTTCTGCTTGATTCCACTCTGAAATACAAGGACTGGAAAGACGAGGACAGCCACAATGAACAGTATTTTACATGGAAAAAACTTTATAGTGTAAATCTTGATGTTAAAGACAAAAAACTCGTTGTCGTAACAAACGGCAAATCTGTTGTCAGAGTATATGATGTTAACGGAGACAATTTCAACCTTGATACCATTGCAAAAGACGATGCTTTTGACCATATAAACAACGATCTGCTGAAAATATCGGCAGTAAACAGTTTTGTGAATGCCTCTGTATTTCTGAACGGCAGTGACGAGAAAAAGACTGATTTCAGAATTGCTGTTGACAGAATAAATTCCTCTGACAATGAAAATTCTTCATGCAGTATAAAAGTTCCGTATCTCTATGGTGACAATTATTACCTCAGTTCATATTCTTTTGACGGCGGCAAGGATACTGCGGTTGATTATGATAACCTTATGGAACAGGTAAAGAAGGGCATCAGCTATCAGGATATTCCGCATAATAATGAGAAGAATATTAAGCTCATATATTCGGAATTCAAAAACGGCGAGAAATATGAACTTACGCCTTCCGGGGAAACTGTGCTCAGAAACGGAAACTGCTATGCAGCCGCAGGTGTCGGTCTGACTTATCCGCTTATAAATTTCGACAGCAGATATTACGGCGGAAGTGTTATATATGATGTTTATTCAGGCGGAAAAATCGCTCCTCAGCTGAATTATATGCAGATAACCAAGGACAGCAATGTGCTCCGTCCAAGTGGAGTTTCAAATAATTTCATTATTATTAAGAATGTTCTCAATTCAAGCGGCGAGAGTATGCTTGAAAATAATATCTGCCTGTATTTCGACAAAAAAGCACCTGTTATCAGCGATTTGAAAAGCAGCAGAGATTGGGTGAACAGCAAGGGCAGCAAGTTTTCATTTGATATTTCCGATAAGGAGGATTGTCCTGTAAAGGGTGACGGCCCTTATTCCTTTGAGGAACAGGAAATAATCAGCATTTATGAGAACTTCATCAATAAAGAAAGCAGAAACAAACAGGAAATCAAGTCCGTTATCGTTGGAAATTACCGCTTCGACAGACCGTCAGGCGGATGGGATTCGGCTACTTCTGTTTCAGGAGTTTTTGAGACAGAGTCCATGAGACAGAAAGTCTCGGAACTTACTGATAAACTGGCACTCCTTCCTATCAAAGACTATGACCGGGAATTTACAGGTTCGTATGACTATTACAGGGAGATACTTACAGACAATTCAAAGCTTACAGCGCTTATTGAAAGGATCAATACAAGTTTTGACAGTAGGATAATGTCTCTCGAAGAACGCAGGAATAATCTGGAAAAAGAGCAAACCAGTCAAACCGATATATTGAATAATGAAATCAATGCGGTCAAGGCTTCTTCTGAACTTGAAGCCGAGGAGATCGAGGCAAGTGTACTTAATTTAAATAATAAGATCGAAAAGCTGAAGACAGATACAACGGCTGAAATTGAGAGTATTAATAATGATTTAATTTCAATTACTGAAGAACGTGATGATCTTATCAATGATATTTACGCTGTTTCTGACGAATATTATGCAGAGGTTTCAAGTGAGGAAAATTCAAAAGCAAGAAAAGAAATTGACTATAATGCCGTAATTTCACTTTCTTCAGGCAGATTTGAGGTAACTGTCACACCGGCTGAAAGCAATTCTGTTATTGATGAGAATATTTCTGTTTTTGCTCTTGACAACAGCTATAATCCAAGCGCTTCACATAATGTGCATATCAGAATAGACGGATTCTCTCCTGTTATCAATAAAACTGTGAATGATGCTGAGGAAAAAGTTAACAGCATAAGAATCGAAAATTATGCCACAATGAACAGTTCAGGTGACTATGTTCTTAAACCTGACAGCAGAATTTATGCTTCATTTACAGAAAAAGGCTCGGGAATGGAAAAGGTATTTGCTTACCTTAACGGCAGTACCTATTTTACAAATGATGATTCCCATAATGATAAGTTTGAAATGTATCCTACAGGTACAGACGGTGAGTATTCCTATACAGTGAAATCTGCTGATATTGTCGGCAATATTAAAGTTCCGATAACTGTTTTTGCCTATGATAAGGTAAGAAACGGTTCTGACGGCTGTGAGGTCACTGATAACGGACAGAATACAAACGCTAAGAGCGATTTCAATATCATTGTTGATACCGGCTGTCCTGATGCTGAGATCGGACTTGGCACAACTCCTGATTATTCTGAAATGTCAGGAAGCCTTGAAAAGAAATGGTTTGACAGCTATGAAAAAGTAAAGGTCATTATCAAAGCAGCCGATATAAATCCTGAGATAGCTTCAGGAATAGAAGAAATCGGAATTTCAATAAATGACCAGAGAAATACTTATAATCTTGCAAAATATAATATTTCTGAGGCTGATCTTGCAGTTGGTGAATATTACCTCGGATTTGAAGGTGTGGCTGATACCAATAACTTTAAGGCATATCTCAAAAAAGGCGACGATATTATCGCAGAACTCGGCGAATATCAGCGCAGAACCGGAACATATTTCGAGAACGGTACTGAGATCAGCAAGGTAGGAAGCATCAAGATAGTGATAGATGCTGCTGACTATGCAGGCAACCCGACCGCAGGGGAAATATCCGAAAGATTCTATGTTGATCTTGATAAACCGACAGCATCACGTATCACCGTACTTAATAATGACATCAAGAATAACCTGAATGTTCTGAAATATGCGTTCTTTGCACAGAATGATACTCAGGTCATAGCTGAGGTCGATGATGTTGATCCAAGTTCGGGAATCAGCGGAATAAATGTCAAGCTTCTGAATCCTGACGGTACGGAATTCATGTCAGATGTTCCGAACACACGTCTTGATGAAAAAAGATGGAGCGTGAACATTCCTGTAAACTTCAAGGGTACTATGCAGGTAACTGCGACTGATAACGTAGGCAGAGTATCCGATGAGGCTGTTACTTTCGGTATCATCACCGAAAACGGCGAGAAGCATTCCGCTACATCTGCAATGACAATAGAACTGCCTGAGACAGCATATACCGACAGAGACGGCAAACCGCTTTATAATGCTGATATTACAGCAAAACTTACAGTAAAAGATACATTCTCGGAAATCAATTCCGTATACACTGCCGCTTCAGGAACAGGCGAAAAGAATGTCTATGTAAATGATAACGGCGACCTGTGGGGCGATGAGGCTGATCAGTGGCACATTAAGGACAATGTAAAGGATGTTAACCTTGTTCCTGAAATTTCCCGTGAGATAACTGTCAGCGAAAATGCCAACGGAAACAAAATCAGTATGCGTCTTGCTGATAATGCCGGAAATCCTGATGATATGGAAACTGTTTCAAAGGAATTCAGCATTGACAAGACTGCACCTGTTCTTGATGTTGTGTTCTCGGATATCAACGGTTCGGCTGACCAGCAGTACAGGAACATATACAAGAATTCAAGAAAAGCTGTCATTACTGTAACCGAAAGAAATTTTGATGCCGCTAAGACTGACGTAATGATAAACGGTGCGAGACAGAATCTCACATGGACAAACGTCAGCGGCAAGGAAGGTACTGACGAAGCTAAGTATCAAACCGAAGTAACATTTGAAAATGACGGTACTTACCAGCTTACTGCAAAGTGCAGGGATATGGGCGAACTTGAATCAAATGAGTATAAATCGGAAACTTTCACGATTGACAGAACTTCTCCAAAACTCAATACAGGTTTTGATGCAAAGGCTTCAAATGAAAAGTATTATAATCAGGCTGTTTCCGCTACATTTACCGTTGATGACGATAACTTTGATCCGAACAGGATCGTGGTTTCAGGTACATATAACGGAAAGACAGAAGGTTTTCCGAAACTTTCGGAATGGACAAGAAACGGAAATACATATTCCGCTACTATCAGATTTACCGAGGACGGCGAATATGATGTTAATATCACAGGTACTGATATGGCAGGAAATAATGTTGATCCGTTCAACAAGAAGTTCACTATTGACAAAAAAGCCCCGAAGGTCGAGTTCAGCGGCGTGAAGCCTGCAAACAATACAGCAGATATCAGACCGCATATCACGTTCAAGGATGCAAACCTTGATAAGGACAGCATCAGCATAACCATGAAGGGCGCTAAACGTGGAAATGACCTTGAAGTTAAAGGTCAGCTCAATGAAATTGACGGCGGATATGAGTATATTTTTGACAACATCACAAATGATGAGGAATATGACGATATCTACACGATAACTGCATCTGTAAAGGATAAATCAGGAAATAAGTTCAGCAATGACCATACATTCTCAGTCAACAGGTATGGCTCTACTTTCATCTTTGACGAGAATACAGAGAAAATCGCAGGTCAGTTCATCACTGATGAAAAGGATATCGTTATCAAGGAGTACAACGTTGACAAGCATTCCGCTCCGTACAGCGTTATCATCACTCAGGACGGCGTTATCAAAGAACTTGTGGACAATACCGATTTCAAGGTTGAGTATTCAGGCGGCGATAAGGAATGGTCATGCTATACATATACTATCCCTAAGAAGCATTTCGCTCAGGATGCAAGATATACCGTTTCAGTTCATTCTTTCGATGAGGCAGGAAATACCAATATCAGTGACTCTGAAAAGAAAAAGGCAGAACTTTCATTCTGTGTGGACAAGACCGCTCCGCTCTGTATTCCGCTTAATATCGCAGATGACGGCGCTTATAAGGGCACAAGTCATCAGGTTCGCCTTTCAGTTTCAGACAATATCGAACTGAAAGAATCGATAGTTTATATTGATGACGAGATAACTCCTTCAAGTATCGAAGGCGATGAGTGCATATTTGAACTTCCTAATGCAAAGCATACTCAGGATATCAAGGTAGTGCTTGTCGATATGGCTGACAATAAAATAGAATACAATTATAAGAATATCCTCGTATCAACAAACGTAGTACGACTTGCTGCACATAAGACATGGGTAAAAATAACAGCTGCCGGAGTTGTATTGCTCGGAGGAGCTGCAGCGTTCCTTATCAGAAGAAAAAAGAGGTCTCAGCGCTGACGGCATCACCGCACAAGGTTTGTGAAAACAGGCCTTGTGCGGTTTTTTTATAATATTGCTCCACCAACTAAATCTTGAATTTTTCTGCTTGTCCTGAAGAAGAAATTCTACGTCAGAAAACCTTGAAATACGTCAGTATTTCTGCGGCTTTCTTCCTTGACTTTCTTCTTCATTACTTCGTATAAAATATTC
>JAZUGG010000142.1:0-22094 GCA_045641105.1 Ruminococcus sp.
GGGGTGTACGAGGGGGACAGAGTCCCCCTAAGAAGCAGTAAACCGAGCGAAGCAACGGTTTACGGACTGTCCGCAGTCATATACCTCGGCTTGACCGACGAAAAAGCTTTAATCTATAAAAGTAAATGCTGTTGCCATGGAAAAAACAGCATTTTTTATTGACAGGAGGAAATAATATGTGATATAATATAAGTTATTATGGATAATTATGTGTACTCACACAAAGGAGACAAAAATGAATACAATAAAAGAATTGTATGCATACAGGCAGATGATATTCAGCCTTGTAAGAAAAGACCTGCGTGGGCGTTATAAAGGCTCTGTTTTAGGCTTTTTGTGGACATTCATCAATCCGCTTCTGCAGCTTATCGTCTACACTGTGGTATTCTCGTTCATACTCCGCACAAATATTGAACGCTATTATCTCTATCTTTTCGTCGGACTTATCCCGTGGATATTCTTCTCGTCATCAATAACAGTCGGTGCGGCATCAGTCGTTGCGCAGAAAGACCTCATCAAGAAGATATACTTTCCGAGAATGGTCATTCCGATATCCTATGTCACAAGCTGTTTCGTGAATATGCTCCTGTGCTTCATTGTCATTTTCGGCGTTGTGCTGATTTCTGGGACAGGCTTTAACTTCATTGCACTGCTCACCCTGCCCGTCATCATGATAGTTGAGTATATCCTCGCACTCGGCATGGCAATGCTGACATCAGCCGTCACCGTCTATTTCCGTGACCTCGAACACATTCTCGGCATAATCTCAATGGCGTGGATGTACATGACACCTATCATGTATGAAAAATCCATAGTTCCCGAAAGACTTCTGCCGATCTTCAACCTCAACCCAATGACACCGGTTATTGAATGTTACCGTTCGGTGCTCTATTATAAGCAGATACCGGACCTCACCACTCTGCTCTGGGCGGCAGTTCTCGGCATATTCTTCCTCATATTCGGAGGAATTGTTTTCAATAAGCTTCAAAGGCATTTTGTGGAGGAATTATAATGGCACAGAATGAACCTGCAATTATAGTCAATGATATAACCAAAAGCTTCAAAGTCTACCTTGACAAAGGCTCACAGCTCAAAGAGCGCCTGCTTTTCCGCAAGAGAAGCCGATACGAGGAGAGAAAAGTACTCAAAGGCGTAAGCTTCACCGTACAAAAAGGCGAGGCAGTCGGTCTTATCGGGCGCAACGGATGCGGCAAAAGCACTACCCTCAAACTGCTCACAAGAATCATGTATCCTGATACAGGAAATATTACCATGAACGGCAGAGTATCAAGCCTTATCGAACTTGGCGCAGGCTTTCATCCCGACATGAGCGGCAGGGAGAATATCTATACAAATGCCGCTATCTTCGGTCTGACAAAAAAAGAGATAGATGCCCGTCTTGATGATATCGTGAAATTTTCGGAACTCGGCGAATTCATCGACAATCCTGTAAGAACATATTCTTCGGGTATGTATATGCGTCTTGCGTTTTCAGTTGCAATAAATGTTGATGCGGACATTCTTCTCATAGATGAGATACTTGCCGTGGGAGATGCAAATTTTCAGGCTAAATGCTTTGCAAAGCTGAAAGAGATAAAGGCACAGGGGACTACTATCGTTATCGTGTCGCACTCTCTCGGTCAGATAGAGCAGATATGTGACCGTTCAATCTGGATATACGACGGACTTATCAGGGCAGACGGTGCACCGAAGGAAGTTGACCTTGAATACCTTGATTTCATGAGCCGTGAGATGCAGAACAGCAAAACTGCCGCACATACTGAAATTTCTCAGCCCGAAGCGAAAAATACCGACAGTAAAAACCGCTGGGGAAACGGTATGGCACGCATTTCAAAGATAACCTCATATTCCGCTGACGGTACGGAACAGACCGTTTTCCGGACGGGCGAAAGCATACGTTTCAGGCTTGACTATACCGTAAAGGAAAAAGTCAGCGATGCGGTTTTCGGCATTGGTATTTTCGACATGAACGGAGTTCAGTGCTACGGCACGAATACAAGAATTGACCGTCTTGCGGAGTTTGAGCTTACAGAGGACGGCTCTGCGGAAATAGTTCTGGAGGATGTAATGCTTCTTCCGGGAGAATATACGCTTGATTTCGCAATTGAGACAGGCGACGGCATACCTGTGGACTACTGCCGTCATATATACAGAACGGAAATGATATCAAACACAGGCGATGTCGGCTTATCAAGGATAAAACATAAATGGAGTGTATAAAATGGCAAGTAATCTATCGCAGTTCATGAATGAATTCCGTACACAAAAAGGCTTCAAGTCATGGCTGAAAAGAAAGCTTTTCGGCTGTATAATGCCTGCATTTGAGGCTATGGATAAAGATATGGAGAACATCAGGAACGTGACCGAAAGGATAGATCCCGCTGAACGTGACATAAAGCAGTTAAGGCGTGAGACTGATGCGATATCCGAAAATCTCAGAAACAACAATACAGCTATCGAGCGTCTAGTCAGCGATTCGGAACTTCTCAGGCTAAAAACCTCACGTCTTGAACGAAGTTCAAAGCCTGTGACCGCAGAAAACAACGTTTCAGAAGCTCCTGCGGCAAATGTTTCCGTTCAGGGAAAGTCAAGCTATGAGTGCATTGACTATTTTGACTTTGAGAATCATTTCCGTGGCTCAATAGACAGCGTCAAGCGTTCACAGGCAGCTTATCTGAAATACTTTGCGGATAAAGCCCATGTTCTTGATATCGGATGCGGACGTGGAGAATTTCTCTCTCTCATGAAAGACAACGGCATTCACGCAGAGGGTGTGGATATCTATGCTCCATATGCGGATTACTGCAATATGAACGGACTTACTGCTTCATGCGGTGACGGTATCGCATATCTTTCGGGCATGGAAAGTGTTGACGGCATCTTTGTCGGGCAGGTAGTCGAGCATTTGCAGACAAGCGATATCATAAGGCTGTGCAATACCGCCTATGACAAGCTTACGGAGGGCGGCTGTCTTGTTATTGAAACGCCGAATCCGACATCGCTTTCGATTTATACAAATGCATTCTATATCGATCCGTCCCATGTAAAGCCGGTTCATCCTCTGACCATGAAATACCTTCTTGAAAAGGCAGGGTTCAGGGATATCGAGATAGTTTATACTCAGCAGAGCAGACCGCAGGCGGAAATACCTCCGCTGAATATTGAAGGCGGCACAGAAAATACCGAGGATTTCAACAAGGCTATGAAGATAGTATCGGATATGATATTCGGCAGTCAGGATTATGCCGTAATTGCTGTTAAGCACTGAAAGGAACAATGAAATGGAAAATATAAACATTGAAGAAATAATGGCAGAGATAAAACGTGACATAAAAGAAAAAGGACTTACCGATGATATACTCAGCTTTGACGATGTTCCTTACAAAAAGCCTGTATCTGTAGGCGGTTCGGAACAGGCTCATGAGGCTCTTGAATTTCTTAATGCAAACTGCCGTGTTCAGCCGTATAAGGAGCTGAAAGGCAATCCCGTGTATGTTTTCGTGAAAAAGGTCATACGCAAACTGGTAAAATTCTATGTTGAGCCTGTTGTTCAGGAGCAGAATGACCTGAATGTCAATACAGTGACGGTGCTGAATGCCCTTTCTGAAAATGATATGAGCGAAAGGGTTAGTACTCTTGAAGCGGCACAGAAGGAACTCATGCTCAGACTTGACAGACTTGAACGTGAAAATGCCGCACTCCGCAGTCAGCTTGAAAGGCAGGACAAGGAATGAGGATAATCCAGCTTCTGCCTACGCTTTCTTTCGGTGATGCAATAGGCAATGATACTTTAACGCTGAAAGCCGCAATGACTGACATGGGCTATAAAACCGAGATATATGCCGAAAATATTGATAAGCGCCTGCCCGCTGATTCCGCACGCAAGCCTGATAAGATAGGAAGCGTTTCGGAAGATGATGTAATAATCTATCATCTGTCAACGGGTACAGACCTGACATTCAGTCTTGGTGATTACAAATGCAGAAAGATAATGGTATACCATAACATCACGCCGCCCGAATTCTTCCGCCCATACAGTTTCGCCGCCGAAAAGCTTACCGAATACGGCTATAAGGGCGTTGAGTATCTCAGGGACAAGATTGACTATGTGCTTGCTGTTTCCGCCTATAATAAGGCAGAACTTGTACGTATGGGATATACCTGTCCTATTGATGTAAGACCTATCCTCATTAATTTCAAGGACTATGAGCAGACACCTGATGAAGCCGTCATGAAGAAATACAGCGACGGAAAGACAAATCTCGTCTTTGTTGGAAGAATTGCTCCGAACAAGAAACAGGAGGATGTTATCAGGACATTTTACTGCTACCGCAAGCTGAACCCTGATTCAAGGCTTATTCTTGTCGGCTCGTATACAGGCATGGAGAACTACTATGAGCGGCTTGTGAAATATGCGGAAATTCTCGGCATAAGCGATGACGTAGTATTCACGGGGCATATAAAATTCCCTGAAATTCTTGCATATTACCGCACAGCCCATGCCTTTGTGTGCATGAGTCAACATGAGGGATTCTGCGTACCGCTTGCGGAGGCTATGTTCTTCAATGTGCCGATAATCGCCTATGATGCGGCGGCAATATCAGATACTCTCGGCGGATGCGGCGTACTTCTTGACGATAATTCACCTGATTATGCGGCGGCAGTCATTGACCGTGTACTCAGTGACGACAAACTCAGACAGCATATCCTCGACGGTCAGAAAAAGCGCCTTGAGGATTTTACCTATGAGCGCATAAGAGATACTTTTGAAAAACTACTGAAAGGTTTTCTGAATAAAAAATGAAAAAGATTGGATTTGTTATACCGTGGTATGCTGATGATATCCCCGGCGGCGCTGAAATGGAACTGCGTGAGGTAACATCTCACCTGCACAGCGCAGGAGTACCCCTTGAAATACTCACGACCTGCGTAAAGGAATTCGGCGCAGACTGGAGCGTGAACCACTATAATGAGGGCGAGGACAGGTCTGCCTGCGGTATAACCATACGCCGCTTCAAGGTCAGGAAACGTGATGCAAAGGCATTTGATGCCGTGAACGCAAAGCTTATGGGCGGCATGAATATTTCCCCTGACGAGGAAGATACATTTCTTCGTGAAATGGTCAACAGCCCCGATATGTACAGCTATATCGAGGCGCATAAAGACGAATATTCGCTGTTTGTCCATATTCCGTATATGTTCGGCACGACCTATAACGGTGTCAGGGTATGCCCTGAAAAATCTGCACTTATCCCCTGTTTCCATGATGAATCCTATGCATATCTCAAACGTTTCAGGGAGCTTTATCCCCAAACCGCAGGCATGATATTCAATGCACGTCCCGAAGCAGAACTTGCGGAAAAAATATTCGGATTTTCACAGAGCAGTACGGAAACGATAATAATGGGAATCGGAATGGATACGGATATCACTGCAAATCCTGATGATTTCCGCCGCAAATTCAATATAGACAAGCCGTTCATACTTTATGCAGGGCGCAAGGACGAGGGCAAGAATGTCCATACCCTTGTTAAGTATTTTTCGGAGTATATCAGCCGCCATGATACGGAACTCTGTCTTGTGCTGATAGGCGGCGGCAACATCGAACTGCCGCAGAAGCTTGTGAAATACCGCAGGATAATTGACCTCGGATTTGTAGATAAACAGGACAAATACAATGCTCAGGGTGCGGCAGAATTTTTATGTCAGCCGTCAAAAAACGAGAGTTTTTCTCTTGTCATAATGGAAAGCTGGCTGTGCGGCAGACCTGTGCTTGTACATGAATCCTGTCCTGTTACAAGAAATTTTGCATCCGAATCAAACGGCGGTCTGTATTTCGGCAGTTATTTTGAATTTGAAGGCTGTACGGATTATTTTCTCAGCCATGCCGATACCGCATCAGCAATGGGACAGAACGGCAGGAAATATGTCCTTGAAAATTTTGACTGGAACGTTATCGTACAGAAATATATAAGCTTTTTCAGCAAGCTGACAGGAGAGCAGATATGAAGAAGATCGCACTTGTAAACCAGAGATACGGACTTGAAGTGAACGGCGGCTCGGAATATTACACACGCCTTATAGCTGAACGCCTTGCCGCAGATTTTGAGGTAGATGTCATAACCACGAAGGCGCTCGACTACACCACATGGGAGAACCACTACACCGCTGACAGCGAGGATATAAACGGCGTTCATGTACTGCGTTTTCCTGTTGAAAAGCTCCGTGCGGACGATTTCAATGAATTCAACGGGAAATACCTTGGTTCGGGCGAAAAGAATATTGAAACAGAAAAGATATGGTTTGAAAAGCAAGGGCCGTACAGTCCGGAAGCTGTTAAGTATATCCGTGAAAGCCACGATAAATATGATGTTTTCATCTTTGTGACGTATCTTTATTATCTGACAGTCATGGGACTTCCCGAAGTTGCAGACAAAGCAGTATTCATACCTACCGCACACGAAGAACCGTTCATACACTTCAAAACATTTGAGACTCTTTTCAGGCAGCCGAAAGCCTATGTTTTCCTGACTGACGAGGAAAAAGCACTTGTTCAGAAGCTCTTTCACTGTGAGGATATCCCGTGCCGTGTAATGGGAACAGGCGTGGATATTCCATGTGTGCCTGATGAAAAAGAATTCCGCAGTAAATTCGGCATCGGCGGTGATTATATCATTTATGTGGGACGTATCGACGAGGGCAAGGACTGTCCGACAATGTTCCGCTACTTCACAGAATACAAGAAACGCCGCCCAGAAAGCCGCCTGAAACTTGTACTAATGGGCAAACAGGTCTGCGATATTCCGAAACACAGCGATATAATCAGTCTCGGATTCGTCAGCGAGGAGGACAAGTTCAGCGGAATTTCAGGTGCAAAGGCACTTATACTTCCGTCAAGATTCGAGAGCCTGTCCATATCCGTGCTGGAGGCAATGAGCCTTTCCGTACCTGTTATTGTGAACGGCATATGCGACGTGCTTAAAGGTCACTGCATCAAGAGCAACGGCGGACTTTACTATATGAACTACTTTGAATTTGAGGGCATAATCGACTATATTTTCTCGCATGATGCCGAATACTCCATGCTCTGCAAAAATGCAAAGACATATATTGACGGCAATTACCGCTGGGAAGTTATCATGAACGGTTTCGGAGAGGTGATAAACAGCATATGAACAGCAAAACAGAAAAACGGAAATTCGGCTGTGAGGAGATATTCTCTGTTGTTCTTGCAATAGTTATATTCATTCTCAACATACGCATGGTCGGTAAGTGCTATAATCCATTCGTTTTCAACGACGAGGCAGGATACTGGACACACGCATCATACATGGCAGGTTTGGACTGGACGGGAATTTCAGGCGGACTTGCATGGTATTCCTTTGGCTACAGCTTTCTGCTCGTACCGATACTGAAATTTGCCCCGACACCGACTATCGCCTATCGCTCGGCGCTTGTACTGAATGTGCTGATGATGGTCGGAGTTTACTTTATGTACATCTTCATTACACGATTCATTTTCCCGAAGATGAAGAAATACCAGACCTCACTCATTGCGGCGGCGGCGGCGCTCTATACCTCATATCAGCATAATACAAGCATATCGCTTGCAGAAATTGCGCTTCTTTTCTTCACGACACTCACGGCATTCACGCTCATACTTGTCATCAAGCGCCCGACATTTCTCAATTCAGCCTGTCTTGGAATACTGTGTCCGTATCTTTTCATGATACATAACAGGAGCATAGGCATCGCCGCATCTGTATGCTTTACGGTACTGCTTCTTTTCTGTTTCAAGCGGATAAAGCTTTCAAAAGCCGCAGTCTTTGCAGGTGCATTTGCTGTCGGAATGGGACTGAATTTCGTTATCCGAAACATACTTGAACCCGCACTCTGGAGAGGCGGACACGCAGGCGGAAACGGTACATCAGGCATAACCTCGAATCTGCGTACAGCAGTCTCATCTGTGACGGATATGAAGCATATGCTGTCGATACTCGGTTCACAGGCATTTGCGGCATTTGCGGCAACATTCGGAATTGCACTTTTTGCTTTGTGGGCAATCAGCAGACAAATCTTCACAGAAACTGCCCAAACTATAAAAAAGCGCAGGTCTAACTTCAAAAACATCCCGAAAAGTCAAACATTTCTGCTTGTGTTTATATTCTGTGCATTTATTTCCACATGGATAATCAGCAGTGTTTTCATGCTGAGTTTCAAGCGAATCGATCATCTTGTATACACAAGATACTATGATGTCACAGTCGGACTGCTTCTTATCGCAGGTTTCGGATATATCTGCGATACTGACAAATATGACTATATCTTTTCGGCGCTCATGGTGCTTGTCATGTTTGAAGGTGCAGAAAGAGCCGCTTCACTCATAGGGCTTGTCCCCGAGCAGATATTCAATAACTGCTGTGCTCCCGGACTCACGAGATTTTTCAACAGATTCGGAACTAATTTCTATGCCTATGCAATGTTTTCAACTGCGGTATTTTTTATTATACTGCTTATCAGCCTGATAAAAAAGAAAAAAATCGGCATACTTCTGCCGCCTGTCATAACCGCCGTACTTTTCACAGCCTATACCGTTGATGCCTGCAAGGTGACATTGATAAATCAGGAAGTTGCAGAGGGTGACAGAAAGCTTATCAGCCGCATTGACAGCATTGAACATGACAGGGTATATGTATCAGCAGACTGTGGTGCATTTCCCTCTTTGGTGCAGTTCCTCATACCTGATGAACGAATTGATATCGTGAAACACATTGACAAAACGGGAGAAAAATCACTTCTTCTGGCAGACAACAGTGAAATTATAAAATACATGGAATATGAGCTGATCGATAAATCTGACAGACACATTCTTCTGAGAAATAAAAAAATAAACGAAAATTCAGAACTTGACTTTCCGCTTTCATTCATGTATAACTTCGACGACAGTCTTAAAAGTGATGATGAGATACTCAGCAGTCATGATTCAAACTATCTCTGTTTCGGGCCATACATGAAGTTTGACAGTAACAGCTACAGAATAGAATTTGAACTTGAAGATATCATTTCCGATTCGGAAGAAATAGGCTATGCAGAAGTAAACAGCCAGACAACGGGAAAGATCTATGCCCATACCGATATTACATCAGATATGGTAAAAGACGGAAGGCTTGACCTTGAACTTGATGCAGACATCGATGAAGATGCCGAAAATGTCGAATTAATCATATTTATCAATGAACCGTCCGAAACATCAATGAAACTCGCCGCAATAAAAATATCACTGGCAGACAAATAAAAAAACTGAGAGCATTTATCTCGATGCTCATACAGTAACTTGTTCTTTTTGTCGGGGAGAACCATTTTTCAAAAGGGTTTCCCTAAATAATAAGCAGCAAGTTGCTATGTGAGCAATGAAAATAAATGCTCTTAGTTTTTTATTATTCTACAGTGATCGTGCCGCTTTCAAAATTTGAGAAGGCGTATTTCTGGAAAGATGGTGTATTCTGCATATTGCAGAACAGGTCAGTTGACATATAATAGCTGCCTATTGTATAAACAGCGCCCGGCTTTGCATCTTCGGGCACTTTGAGGTATACAGTGACCATATCGCCGTTGCCGCCCTCATTTCCGCCGAACATACAGGTGAAAAACAGACAGCCCATTTTTTTCTGTGTCAGAATATCGGGAAGGTCTGACTGCCATTCCTTGCAGAATGCACCTGAATTAAGTTCTGTTGCCTCTCCGACTTTGAATTTTACGTCACGAACTTCGGGTGATGCATCACGCATTTCAGGTTTCAGGAATTCGGGATAGGTTATGTGAATTCCGCACATACTCCACTGTGCATCTGCATTTTGTACAGAGAGTGTGACCTCAGCTATCTCGCCGGGCTTGGCAGTGGTATTGCTCAGACTCAGTAGAGGGCCGCTTTCTGCGTTTTCAACGTCTTTTGTCTGGCCGCTGAATTCATCGAAATTGACAATGGCAGGATTTGCGGCTTTATGCTCCTCCTTGTTTTTTTCCTTTGCCGAACCCTCACAGGCAGTAAACAGAGCAAGTGAAAGAACAACTGAAACTGCCGATAAAATTTTACGCTTCATTCTTTTTCTTGACCTTTCTGCCCTCAACAACGAGTTTATCGTCCTCTGCGGATATCTTTATATTATTTATCTTTGAAGCTTTTTCAATGATTATCTCGGCTACCCTGTCCTCAACATCCTGACGGATAACACGGCGGATATCTCTTGCACCATAGGTCTTGCCGAATGACTTCTCAGCGATAAGTTCAAGTGCTTCACGGCTGTATGTGAGAGAGATGCTCTTTTCTTCAAGCGGCTCTTTCATCTCGTCGAGCATAAGAGCAGCAATATCGGCATAATTCTCCTTGGTAAGCGGCTTGAATACAACTATTTCATCGATACGGCTGATAAATTCAGGGCGGAGGAATTCCTTCAGTCCCTTCATAGCCTTATCCTTTGATACATCTTCGGAAGTGCGGTTGAAGCCTACACCAATGCCCTTGTCGGTAGAACCTGCATTTGAAGTCATGCAGATAATAGTATTTGCAAAGTTTACTGTTCTGCCGTGAGCGTCATCTACCTTGCCCTCGTCGAGTATCTGCATGAGGATATTCATAACGTCAGGATGAGCCTTTTCGATCTCATCAAAGAGGATAACCGAATATGGTCTGCGGCGTACTTTTTCGGTAAGCTGACCTGCCTCCTCATAGCCGACATAGCCCGGAGGCGAACCAATCATTCTTGCAACGGAGTGCTTTTCCATATACTCGGTCATATCAAGGCGGATAAGCGGTTCGGGAGAGTCAAAAAGTTCGTCTGCAAGAGCCTTTACAAGCTCGGTCTTACCAACGCCTGTAGGGCCTACGAAAATGAATGATGCAGGGCGCTTGCGCTTACTGAGCTGAACTCTTGAACGCTTGATAGCCTTAGCAAGAGCGCTTACGGCTTCGTCCTGACCGAGAACTCTTGTTTTAAGTGAATCCTCAAGCTTTGCTATCTTGACAAATTCAGTTTCCTTTATCTTGCTTGCCGGGATACCCGTCCAGAGCTCGATAACACGGGCGATATCGTCCTCAGTTACCTCAACGTTCTCAGCCTTTTCCTTTAATTCAGCTTCCTTTTCACGGGTATGGATAAGTTTGCCCTTGACTTCTGCAAGAGCCTGATAATCGATTTCTTCCTGTTCGGTAATGCTCTGTTCAAGTTCTTCGAGTACGCTGAGTTCCTTCTGTATATTGGCATATGCCGCAATTTCGGGAGAGCGTATGCAGGTATGGGCACAGCCTTCGTCAAGAAGGTCGATAGCCTTGTCAGGAAGGAATCTGTCGGTGATATAGCGTTCCGAGAGAACAGCGCACATTCTTACAAGATAGTCAGAAATGTGTACCTTGTGATAATCCTCATAATATTTCTTTATGCCGAGAAGGACATTGACAGTTTCCTCAACGGTTGGTTCGTCAACGGTAACGGGCTGGAAACGTCTTTCAAGAGCTGAATCCTTCTCGATATACTTGCGGTATTCGCCGAAAGTGGTAGCACCGATCACCTGAACCTCGCCACGGGAAAGTGCAGGTTTCAGGATATTTGCGGCATTCATAGAGCCTTCGGAATCGCCTGCGCCTACAAGGTTATGCACCTCATCGATAAAGAGTATGATATTTCCCTCACGTTTTACCTCGTCAACGAGTCCCTTTACACGGCTTTCAAACTGACCACGGAACTGAGTACCTGCCACAAGAGCAGTCAGGTCAAGAAGGTATATTTTCTTGTCGGCAAGATTGAACGGGACTTTTCCCTCATTTATTCTGAGAGCGATACCCTCTGCGATAGCGGTTTTTCCGACACCAGGTTCACCGATAAGGCAGGCATTATTTTTGGTTCTTCTTGAAAGTATCTGAATAACACGGGCGATCTCACTGTCACGTCCGATAATATTGTCAAGTTCGCCGTCTGCGGCTTTCTGAGAAAGGTTCGTGCAGTAGCTTCCGAGAAATTTGAGTTTTTCCTTTTTATTCTTCTTGTTTCCGAACAAGCCGCCCTTTTTCTCGTCCTTATTTGATTCGGAGTCTGTACCGCCCATGCCCTTTAACGAATCCAGTGATTCGCTGAAGCTTTTCCCGAGCTTTTCAATGAATTTCTTCGGATTTATGCCCTTGTCATCGGATGAATCATCATTATCCGAGTCATTATCGTCGTTCATTCCGAACATATCCGAAATGAAGTCAGGCATAAGGCCTGAGCCGCCCATTTCAAATGAGTCGCCGTCAAGCATACCCATCATCTGTTCAGAAAGCTGGTCTATCTCCTCATCGGATATTCCAAGGCGGTTCATATATTCAGAGACCTGCGGGATATTCTTTTTTCTTGCGCACGAAAGGCAGAGTCCTTCATTTTTCTTTTCATTTCCCTGAACGGATGTGATAAACACCACCGCAGGGCGCTTGTTGCAGTTACTGCACATTATCATCAGTTTTGTTCCTCCTGTTGATGTTATTTGTAATTTGTTATATATTCATAGATGTACTTGAACACGTAGGTTTTCTCAATGGCAGGGTTCTCGAAGAACAGCAGTTGATTTGTGCCATAGACAATAGATAAGCGTATCACGACAGCGATGACGGCTATCAATGCCGCACCGTTTGCGCATCCCATGATTCCGCTTACAGCGTGGGTAATAAAACTTGTTTCCATTTTGTCGTTCTTTTTCGAGGAACTGTCTATCAGGAAAGTTATCAGGATAAATATTCCGAAAATAGCAACAAATACTACAAGTTTCAGGCTATAGATATACGGTTCGTCAACATAGTGTTCGCAGATAAATTCTGCGGCAGGCTTCTGTGATTCGGCATTGAAGAACAGCGGTATGAGTCCTTCAAATTCCTTTGGATCATCACGTACCTGTCTTGCAGCAGATTCGGCACAGTACGAACTGAGGCTGCTGACTATCATCTGTTTTGTTATTTCAGCATAACAGTCATGAAGCAGAAACTCCAGTCTTTTCTGTTCGTCCAGTTTCTTGCTGTTGATATGATTGAGGTAATTACAGATATCCTTATCATAATTATTTGATTTGCTGATAATATCCGAAAGTTTGTTACGGTCTATGCGTATCGTATATCCGATATCTTCAAGACGTTCACTAAGAATATCGACAAACTGTGTGTTATCAATGCTTTTATTCAGACTTTTAACGTTTGAACTCTTTAAAATACTATTATATATTGAAGCTGCAGCCGAATCGCTTACAGTCAGTGCAACTACTATGGAAATTAGAAATCCTACAAAAGATATGACCGCTTTGGTCAGTCCTCTTTTTGCTGTGATAAAAATGAATGAAAGAAGTATAACAGCAACTCCGCCGTCATAGATCCACCATAAGCTTGAGTCCATGATAATTAACGTTCTGCCGAAAAATTTTCCGACAGAATCCTCCTTTCAGATCAACTTTCAAAATCGATTCTGTCGATTTTCTTATAGCTTTTTAAAAATATGTGTTCTTCATTTTTGACAAATCCGGTGTAAGAGTCACTTACATCGGCGGTTGAACGGAGTCCTCCGTCAAAGTCGTAAGCCATCATATGTTCCTGAGTGAGAACATATGCAAGTCCGCCGCTGACAGTAATATCCACGGCAGGATCTTCAAGCTCGATAGTAAGCGGTGATGCATTGACATCGCTGAAAAGAACTGCAATATATTTTCGTCTGTCCTCGTTATTGATGATGACTCCGGCTTTACCGCCGCTGCATGAGCCGCCTGCCATTTCGCCGTCATACTGATAGAATTCACCGACAGTACCGTTGGAATCAACGAATCCGCATGAATCATTGCCGAGAAGAAAGGCATTTCCGCTGAATCCGTCAAGTTCGATACCAACAGTATTTATGTCGCCTGATGTCCACAGTTCGTTAGCGTCACTGAATGTTACTGATTTGATATTTGTGACAAGCTGACCGTTTTTCGCCATGATATAGGAGAAAACGCAGCCGCTGCTCTCGTTGACGAAGCTGAGGTCACTGACATATTCCTCGATGCACTTTCTGTCATAAACGATAGTACCCTTCTGATCGTAGACAAATATTTCGCATTTATTGTTTTCAGCAGTTGTGACAACGCCTGTATAGCCTTCGGGGCTGAGTCTTGCAAAGAGGATATTCTCATCGAATTCCTTTGTATAGCACACCTCGTTTTCGTTCTCAACGCTGAGTTCATTACCGCCGCAGGCATAGATAAGCGCTCTTTCGCCTGAAACGCACATCACCGAATTGGTATATGTATGCTGACGTTTTTTGAGCAGATTTCCCTCAGTGTCAAAGAAAAGCGTATCATTTCCGCTCAGTACGGCTATTCGTCTGCCCATTTTCATAAGCTGATAGTTATTGTCACTGCTTACTTCTATCGGGAAGTTACCCTTTGCAAGAGTACCCGAATTGACGATAGTTCTGTACTGTTCACCGATACCTCTGAGCTTGTTGTACCATTTATCCCTGGTGAAGTATAGCCCTGTACCGAGTCCGATTACCAGAATGAAGATCAGGAATTTTATAAGACGTTTCCGTCTTTTTTTGCGGTTTTTAATATCCACGATATCCTCGGTATCGTTTTTCGGCATCTGAGCACCTCCTTGTATATTGCATATCCTGACGGAAGTTTATATTCTTCAGTCATCTGCGAGAAGTTCCTCCTCGCTGTAGAAAACTCTGTTCAGGTAAAGACCGTGCGCCATTGCAGTGCGTCCCGCTTTAAGGCGGTCTTTAGCCTCGATTATGCAGGGAATGTCCGATACAGCTATACGCTCCTCACTGACATCGATAAGAGTCCCTGCCATTATCCTAATCATATTATACAGAAAACCGTTGCCTTTTACAAGCATTATCACAGAATCTCCATTATTTTCTATTTTGAAAGAATATATCGTGCGGACTGTTGTGGAAACGTTTGTACAGTCAGCACAAAATGAAGCGAAGTCGTGAGTGCCGATAAAATATGAAGCGGCTTCCCGAGCGGCATCGATATTGAATTTCCGCCGATAATGAAGCATGAGGTCAGATGCAAACGGATTTTTTGACTCACTGCAGTGCATCTTGTAGATATACTCCTTGCCCTTGCAGTCAAACCTTGCGTGAAAATCGAGCGGTACGTCCTCACAGCTCAGTATGGAGATATCGTCAGGCAGTTCGCCGTTGACACCCCTGCAAAAACCGAGAGTACTGATACTGCTGTTTGTTTTCACATTAAAGCAGAAATTGTTTGCATGAACACCTGTATCCGTGCGTGAACAGCCCGAAATAGTGACAGGCTCATTCAGCACTTTTGAGAGCTTGTTTTCAAGCACCTCCTGAACAGTTACGGCATTGCTTTGACGCTGAAACCCGTGATAATTAGTTCCCCTGTAGGCTGTTATCACTTTGAGATTTCTCATCATTACCGTCCTCCTCTCTGCTGTAGAGTACAACTGCGGCGGCTTCTGCGTCCTCGAAAAGGTCAGAGAAGAATTCACCGTCATTCAGTTCATCTGCAATAACGTCCGCTGTTGTTTCAATTTCAGAAACGGCGGCTTTCTTTTTGCGTGAACGTCTGTCAAGGAGCATGAGAAGAAGGATAACAAGCAGACTTGCAGAAGATACCAGCACACCCGTTCTGAATCCTTCAGGAGTATATTCAATGCGGATATCGTGACTGCCTTCGCTGATGTCAACGCCAAGCATGGACTGCATGAGTGGGAAAGTCTCTGTTTCTGAACCGTCAACAAAGACCTTCCAGCCTTTTTCATAGGGAATGGAAAGGAAAAGAACGCCGTCCTTCTTAGCTGTGACAGAGCCGCTTATTTCCGTATCGCTGAACCTGTCGATAACAAGCTGCTCGTCTGCAAGAGCATCATAAGCAGTCCTGAACACATTTTTGTCAAGCGCATACACCATAAGCTTGAAGTTGCCTGTTTTTGTGCCGTCCTTGGAAGTAAGCCTGATAGTTGAGGTCTCGTCCTCCTGAGTGTTGCCCATAGGGAAAACAAGGGGGAAGCTTTCAATGAGCTTGCCGCTGTCGATGGTATAATCACCGTATTTGATAACGATATCATCGATACAGCCGCCCGTACAGCCTGCATAGCCGTAGAGAGCGGAGTTTTTCACGCCGTCAAAGGAATATTCAGCACTTGCCGTACCGCTTTCCTTAGTATTGCGGAATGAGTAATTTCCCAGTCCGTTGCGTGTTGACTCCATATCCTCATACTTGACTGATGCGGAAGGTCTTGGGGTATAGATGCTTTTGCGTATACCCGTAGCCCTCATAATAAGCTCATTCTGATACTCAAAGGGATTTGAGCCTTCATTGTCAGGCATATTGAGAATGTCGCTGTCCATCATGAATCCGAGAGACAGCGGATAGTTGTTTTCAAGAAGATGTACGTTGTCAACAACATTGAGGTCTGAAAGGAAATCTTCCTCGCTGTTGAGCATACCGTCCTTCTTGATGAAGTATTTCAGTCCGAGAAGTGAATTCACAACCGGAGTAGAAAGCCTGTAATAGTATCTGTTGCCAGCCTCCGAGGCATACAGACCGAGCCGCTTTATGAATTTAGTAACCGAGACATTTGCGGCTGATGAAAACTGTGAAAGTCCGTAATAGCCATAGAGAGCGCTGTCATTGAGAGTATAGGTAGCTGTCATCTCTGCTCTGTAGAACGGTGAATCGTCACGCATTCTCACACCGTCAAGAATAGTCTGAACCGCATCATTTCTTGTGGGGTAGTCACTGTAGTTCGTGGTCGATACGGTTTTAACGCCAATCTGGGCATTGCCGACGAGTTCGCAGATGACCACAGCAGTCATACCCAGACTCATTACTGAATTGCGCACCTTCTGTTTTTTGAACGGGAATATCTTGGCTGCGGCAAAAATAAGCAGAAAAGCGCCCGAGATTATTGCGGAGCTTTTGAATGCACCCTCAAATTTAAAGTCGCTTTTGTTTTTCAGGTAATTCAGCCCGAAAACAGCCGCAGGAGCAAGCAGCATAAGGATAAGATAGATTACTTTTATGCCTTTTTTCAGTATTATGTCATACGCCCTGAAAGCGGCAGTTACGAGTACAAAGCTGAAAATGAAGGCGAAACGGTAAGGTATCTGGTTTGTGAAGTGGAAGCCGTGGAAGATGAAGTTGAGGATATTGATGTTGCAGCAGACTGTGATAAGCGCAAGCATCAGCAGAGCCGATATCTTCTCACGTATTTTTATGCCGAAAGCAAACAGGAAAACGCCGAAAAGCATCACCGCAAGCATACCGCAGGCGAAATTCGGCAGTCCCTCGACCTTTGCAGGTGCATTATAGGACAGCAGATTTGCGAAAATATCAGTCCATTTTTCATAGAACGTGATATTTTTCGGCATGGTATTATTGGCGCTGTAGGTAAGCTGCAAGCCGAAATAAGCCGGCAGGAGCATGAATGCGCCGAGACATATTGCAAGAATAGATGAACGTATCATGATAAATAGCGATACGAACCAGTTCTTTATGCCGCTGAATTCTATTATGCCCGACGAAGCGAACATAAACACCGAGAACACACAGGTAAAATAGCCTATGTAATAGTTTGAAACGAGTGAAAGAGCGAGTGCAAAGGTGAATGTTTTCCATTTCCTTTCACGGCATATTGCGACAATTCCGAGCATGACGAGCGGAAAGAGTGCAATGGTATCGAACCACATGACATTCCAGTAATAGCCGAGAACGTAGCTGCAAAGAGCATACATTGACGAGAACATACAAACCGAAAGGTCTTTGCGGCTGAATGTATACCTGAGAAAGCGGCTGAAAAATGCACCGCTGAAGCCGATTTTTGCACACAGAATGAACATCATGGCATCCCGTGCGCCTTCCTCGCTGAAAAGTGCGGCTATCCAGTTGAGCGGACTTGCCGCATAGTATGAGATGAGTGACAAAAAGTTTGTGCCGAGACCGTTTTCCCATGAATAGAGGAACGAGCCTCCGCTGACGAGTTTTTCACGTACTACCCTGAAAAATGGGAAGTACTGATGCCAGAGATCGACTACAAGTATCTGCCTGTCGCCAAAAGGGTGAATGCCGAACACTCCAAAAGCGTAGAGCATCACGAAGAATGGTATCAGGAATGACAGAATAAAGCAGAAAACGCCGTTTGAGACTATTTTCTCATATCTGCATTTCCTGACAGAGCCGTTTTTTTCTATGGTGACAGGCTCGGTAGAAATTGTTTCGTTGTTGTCCATAATATCCTTTCGTTATGGTTATTTGTATCATTTAAGAAGTATGCCTACAGTAATGACTGCGCCGAAAAACAGGAGTGTGACTGCAAGAGCGGCGTAATCTCTCGGAGCTGATTTAAGCTGTCTGAGGCGTGTACGTCCCTCACCGCCGTGGTAACAGCGGCATTCCATAGCAGTTGCAAGCTCATCGGCACGTCTGAATGACGAAATAAAGAGCGGAATGAGAATTGAAACAAGATTTCGTGCTCTTGTCATGAAGCTTCCCGTATCTATCTCAGCACCTCTTGCCTTCTGGGCTGACATTATCTTGTCGGTCTCCTCGATAAGCGTCGGGATAAATCTCAGTGCAATGGACATCATCATCGCAAGCTCATGAACCGGAAATTTCAGCTTTTTGAGCGGCGAAAGCAGTCTTTCTATCGCATCGGTAAGAGTTATCGGCGAGGTCGTATAGGTGAGAAGTGAAGTTCCCATGATAAGGAGAATTATCCTGAACATCATGAAAACGCTTATGTCTATGCCTTCGCTTGTTATTTTTATAAATTTCCACTTCCACAGCACATCGCCCGTTGATACAAGGAACAGGTTGAGAACTGCGGTAATAAGCAGAAAAGGCATAATGGGCTTCACGCTTTTGATAAACATTTTCAGCTTTATTTTTGAAAGCAGAACGGCGATCAGAGTATACACCGCACCGATGGCAAGGCAGACAAATGAGCCGCCAGTAAACAGCATGACGATGAATATCAGCGTGATAACGATCTTGAAACGTGGATCGAGCCTGTGAATAAGGCTGTCACCGGGGAAGTACTGTCCGATGGTAATATCCTTCAGCAAATCATCGAACCTCCCTTTCTTTGAGTGTGCGTATGAGAAGGTCTTTTGCATAGCCGACGGTAAAGACTTCCTTGCCGAAGTCAAGACCACGTTTTTTCAGTTCGCCGAAAACCTTGGTTATCTGCGGAACATCAAGACCTATCTTTGATATTTCATCTGCTCTTGCGAACACGTTCACCGTGTCGTCATAGCAGAAAAGCTTTGCTTTGTTCATGACGAGTATCTTATCGGCAAACGAGGCGATATCCTCCATGCTGTGAGATACTATGAGTATTGTATTCTTTGTTCTTTCGTGGTATGTTTTGATATGCTCAATAATTTTGTCTCTGCCTGCGGGATCGAGACCTGCGGTAGGCTCATCGAGAATGAGTACTTTTGGTTCCATAGCCATAACGCCTGCGATAGCCACACGGCGTTTCTGACCTCCTGACAGGTCAAAGGGGGAACGTTCCATAAGCTCCTCGGAAAGTCCGATATCATGCGCTGTTTCGAGAACTCTGCGCTTTATCTCATTGTCATCAAGTCCCATATTTTTCGGGCCGAAAGCAATGTCCTTATAGACAGTTTCCTCGAATATCTGATATTCGGGATACTGGAAAACGAGTCCCACCTGAAAGCGGACATTGCGGATATTGTTCTTATCCTCCCAGATATCCTTTCCGTCAAGGAGAATTTTTCCCGATGTCGGGCGCAAAAGACCGTTGAAGTGCTGGATAAGGGTAGATTTTCCCGAACCCGTATGTCCCATAACGCCGATCATCTGACCTTCTTCAATTTTCAGGCTTACATGGTCAACAGCGGTTTTCTCGAACGGAGAGCCGATGCTGTATGTATATGTAAGCTCCTGTGTTTCAAGGATAGCCAATGTAATATCGCTCCTAACGTATTTTTAACTGAAAAGCTTCTGAATAGCCTCGACGCACTCCTCCTCGGTGATAATTTCGGGGGAGATGTCATAGCCAGCCCTGCGGAGTTCCCATGCAAGTTCTGTTACCTGCGGAACGTCCAGACCAATTTCCTTTAATTTTTCAACTTTTGAGAATACCTTTTCGGGTACATCATCGAGGACAACGTCACCCTTATCCATGACAACAACTCTGTCGCAGGCGGCGGCTTCGTCCATATAGTGTGTGATAAGGACAATAGTGATGCCCATTTCACGGTTCATTTTGTGTATAGCCGCAAGAACTTCCTTACGTCCCTGCGGATCGAGCATTGCGGTCGGTTCATCAAGAATGATGCATTTCGGCTGCATGGCGATAACGCCTGCGATAGCCACACGCTGTTTCTGACCGCCCGAAAGCTGACTTGGCGAATGCATACGATATTCATACATATTGACAGCTTTGAGCGAGTCATCAACACGTTTTCGCATTTCCTCATACGGCACTCCGAGGTTTTCAAGAGCAAAAGCCACATCCTCCTCAACGATAGAAGAAACTATCTGGTTGTCGGGATTCTGAAAGACCATGCCTGCCGTTTGTCTCAGCTCAAAGAGCTTTGATTCATCGGAGGTATCTATGCCGTCAACGATGACCTTGCCCTCAGTGGGGACAAGTATGCCGTTGAGATGCTTGGCAAGGGTAGACTTGCCGCAGCCGTTATGACCGAGAATGGCGACGAACTCGCCCTCTTTTATTTTGAGATATACACCTTTAAGCACATCTTCGGGCAGAGGATCGCCGTCATTCGGTTCATAATAGAAATGCAGATTTTTGATTTCAATGATATTTTTCATTTACTGATTATTTTTCCTTTAGCCATTTGTTTTCCTCAGGCGGCGTGATAACGACATTGCCGTTTGCATCAAGAAGCGGAGTCATACCGCCTGCCGTACCGCCTGCATGGAAGTAATAGTTGACACCTGTGACAGTATCCACCCATATTTCTGAAATGTTTGATAATCCCTGTGAGTAAGCCTTTACAAATCTTTCTTCTTTTGCCATAGTTAAAACTCCTTTTCTGATTAATTGTTTTTATTTTGCTGTGTATATATTCATTATCCGACAATCGCCTTTTATCGGATAAGAACTGACTTATGATGAGATGAGTGGTATTGATATATGATTTACTTTGCCTCCCAGATAGCGGTCGAACCGCACGGGAGCGTCATGCCTGTTGATTTTACAGGGAGACCTATCTCGTCGAATGAGATAGTGCCGTGGAATTTATCTGTGAGCACCGAGCCGAGTATGTATCCCATAACCGACGGAGAAAGTCCCGTAGTATAGCTGTTTATGAGGAAGAAAAGCGGATCGTCAGAGAGTACTCCCGAACACAGTTTCACAAGATCGTATATGCTGTTTTCAAGTTTCCAGACCTCACCGCCGGGGCCTCTGCCGTAGCTTGGAGGATCCATAATAACTGCGTCATATCTGCGTCCACGGCGAATTTCTCTTGCAATGAACTTTTCGCAGTCATCAACTATCCAGCGTATCGGTTTATCTGAAAGACCTGATGCGGCGGCATTATCTCTTGCCCACTGCACCATGCCCTTTGAAGCGTCAACATGGCAGACATTAGCGCCTGCGGCTGCACAGGCAAGTGTAGCGCCGCCCGTGTATGCGAAAAGGTTGAGTACGCTGATTTCTCTGCCTGCATTTTTTATCTTATCCGCCATGAAATCCCAGTTCACAGCCTGTTCGGGGAAAAGTCCCGTATGCTTGAAGCCTGTGGGGCGGATATTGAAGGTAAGCTCTCTGTAGCTTATGTTCCATGATTCGGGGAGTTTTTTTCTGAATTCCCACTGACCGCCGCCCTGATTTGAGCGGTGATAGTGACCGTCCGCATTTTTCCAGAGCGGGTCTGTGCGTCCGGTTTTCCAGATTATCTGCGGATCAGGTCGGACGAGACTTATTTTGCCCCATGTTTCGAGCTTTTCCCCGTCTGATGTATCTAAAATGGAATAGTCCTTCCAGTTATTAGCTGTTCTCAAATTTACTGCTCCTTTGCTGTTCTGTGCTGACATATTTTTTTATG
>JAZUGG010000143.1:0-24676 GCA_045641105.1 Ruminococcus sp.
CTTGTTCTTTCATTTCTATTATTTCTTTTTCATATTCCTGTATGTGTCTGTAACTTCTTGCCATAAAAAATCCCTCCTATGGTTTTTATTATACCATAGGAGGGCCTTTTTGTCACTGTTCGTTTTTACTGGTTCGGTTCACAATTGACCGCCCGTCTTTTTTATTCCAATATTGTATCTATATGTCCAATAAAAAGAACCGCTCATTATGCAATCATACAAAGATATTTTTCATCAGAAAAAACTAAGCCCTTTCCCGACATTTATATACAAAGGCAAACAAAGATAGATATGCCGCATAAAATTATTGAGAATAGAAAGCATTTCCACATACACCACACAACAAAGAAATAAATACAGACTTTAAAAAAATTATTGAGAACAGAAAACATATCCGCAAAAAACAGGCAATAAGATATAAAAAAGCCAAAATATAATTATTGAGAACATTTCAGACATTTGACATACTTTTTCATCACTCCATTACAAACGAAGAAGCCGCCCAATAGGGTGGTTTTTTCACCTGAAAGCGGCTTGCTTTCAAATCAGCAAAAATTCTTTCCATAAGGAATTGATCAAATTAAACTTTAAGGTGCAGTCAGTTTTACAGGCTGACTATGCCCTTTGCCAGAAGGTTTGATTTGATCAGTTCCTTTTTTTGTTCAGCATCTTGACAAAGTACGTCGGGAGACGGAGCATAGAGCGTCGTGAGATGCGCAGGGCGGAGCAAGAGACTGCTTCGTTCAATCCCCGTTATTTATCGGTGTTTGCAGACAGTATGCATTGCGGTTCGGAATTTTTCGGACTTGCGTACCTGCAAACCAATATCTGCACAGCAGATGCCGAGCGGAGTGAACCAAAAACAAAGTCTCATAAATATACATAAACATAGGACATGATAGTGTTTTCTATCAGAAAAGGAGTAAATATGAATAATTTCGTAAGCTATTTTGAATTGAATAATTTTTCGGGTATGCTTGTTTTTTCAGATAAGGGTGTGGAAGTAAGGTCTGCTGATGAGAATAACGGATTCAACATCATCAGCTGTTTTACCCTCCTTGCCTCTTCAAAAAGAGTAAAACAGCTGCTGAAAAACTACAAGCCTGATGAAACCGTCAGATACTCAATAGTTGAACGCATAAGACAGGACAAATCCGTTACATTATTAGTGAAAAAGGAAAAAATCAATAAAACCATGTGTGACATTCCCGTATACGAAATATCATCACATGACACTTATGAAAAGGATTGGTTCTATAATATAAATCACACAAGATATTTCTTTACTATTGATGCTTTATATATTGCAATAAGATGTGCGCATAGCTACTGGGCAGGAATTACACCTGTCTCAGATAAATATTTAAAACAGTACTTAAAAGGGCACAATTTCAGATATGTCCGTCATTGTGATATACGGGACTGCTGTATTGACTTTGTGTAAACTGATTTGCATGGCTATCCGCTGAATGACCGAAAACGGGGGCACAAGAACGTGCTCCCCTGCCAACTGATTTTCGCAGTACACATAACACGGCAGCAGCATTTACTTTTATAGATTAAAGCTTTTTCGTCGGTCAAGCCGAGGTATATGACTGCGGACATTCCGTAAACCGTTGCTTCGCTCGGTTTACTGCTTCTTAGGGGGACTCTGTCCCCCTCGTACACCCCCTGCAAGGGAGCGGCCTGCTCCCTTGGCCCCGCAATATGCGGCTTCGCCGCTTGTATATTTTTTTAAATGCTGCTGCCGTGCAGATCAACCGCATCATCAAAATTTTTGATTTACAGCTTATTCTTAGGCTTGACAATCAGCCGAAAATATATTATAATATTATGTAATGCTTTTTATTCTAAAATTAAAAGGAGTGTATTGATATGGCAGTAAAACAGATGTCCAGAGAAAGCTACGATAAACTCGTTGCTGAACTCGATGACCTTAAAATCAATAAACGTAAGGAAGTTGCAGAAAGACTCAAGGTTGCACGTTCATACGGAGACCTTTCCGAAAACGCCGAGTACGATGAAGCCAAGAACGAACAGGCTATCCTTGAAGCTCAGATCGCTGAACTCCAGTATACCATAGACAATGCCGAAATAGTTGACAACGACAGTATCTCAGTTGATGAGATCGGCATGAGCTCTGTCATCACAATAAAACGTGTTGACACAGGCAAAGTTGAAACATTCAAAATCGTTGGTACAAACCACGCAAACGTAAGAGAAGGACTTATCTCTGACGAATCACCAATCGGCAAGGCTGCCATGAAAAAGAGAAAGGGCGATATCTTTATCGTTGAAGCTCCGGCAGGCGAACTCAGATTCGAGGTTGTCGATATCAGCAAGTAATCGAAAGGACGTTGTATACAAATGAGCGAAAACCAGAAGAATGCTCCTGTACAGGCAGAAGAACCTGAACAGGATATCAATATATTAAAGAAGGACAGACTTGACAAATTAGCTGACCTCAGAAGTGAAGGAAATGATCCTTATCAGATAACAAAGTTTGACGTAACAGGTCATGCTGCTGATTATAAGGCAGAATATGAGAAAAAGGAAGCTGAAATAATCGCTGCCGCTAACGGTGACGAGGAAAAGATCAACGCTGACCTTGAAGCACTCCACGAAGCAAATACTGTACGTCTTGCTGGACGTATCATGAGTTGGAGAGACATGGGCAAGGCTAACTTCATCGATCTCCGTGACGGTTCAGACAGAATTCAGGTATATATCCGTTCAAATGACGTAGGTGCTGACCTGTTCAAAACATTCAAGAAGAAGTGGGATATCGGCGATATCATTGGCGTTGAAGGCTTTATATTCAGAACAAAAAGAGGCGAGATATCACTTCACGCAAAGAATATCATCCTTCTTTCAAAGTCACTTCTTCCGCTTCCTGAAAAGTGGCATGGTCTTAAAGATCAGGATATGAGATACCGTCAGCGTTATGTTGACCTTATCGTAAATCCGGAAGTCAAGGACACATTCGTTAAGAGAAGCCGCATAATCTCAGAAGTACGAAATTATCTTGATAATCTCGGATATATCGAAGTAGATACACCTGTTCTCCATACACTTGAAATCGGCGCATCTGCACGTCCTTTCGTAACACACCACAATACTCTTGACATGGAAATGTACCTCCGTATCGAGACAGAGCTTTACCTCAAGAGACTCATTGTCGGCGGTTTTGAAAAGGTTTATGAAGTAGGACGTATTTTCAGAAACGAGGGCATGGATACATCTCATAACCCTGAATTCACATCTGTTGAAATGTATCAGGCATTCACTGACTATATCGGCATGATGGATCTTATTGAGAATATGTACAGAACTATCGCTGAAAAAGTCTGCGGTACAGCAAAGATCAACTATCAGGGCGTAGAGATAGACCTCGGAAAGCCATGGGAACGTCTTACAATGATAGAATCCGTCAAGAAGTATGCAGGCGTTGACTATAACGACTGGGCAGACGATGCAGCAGCCCGTGCATGTGCAAAGGAAAAGGGCGTTGAAGTTGAAGAAGGCGAGTCGGCAACCAAGGGACACGTTCTCATTGCGTTCTTTGATGCATTTGTTGAGGACAAGCTCGTTCAGCCTACCATTATCTATGATTATCCTGTTGAAAATTCACCTCTTGCAAAGAGAAAGCCAACTGATCCGGCATTCACAGAGCGTTTTGAATATTTCATCTACTGTCGTGAAATGGGCAATGCATTCTCCGAACTTAACGATCCTATCGACCAGAAGGAAAGATTTGTAAAACAGGTTGAAGCTAAGAGAGCACAGGGCGCAAATGCAGAAGTTGATGAGGACTTTGTAACCGCACTTGAATACGGTCTGCCACCGACGGGCGGTCTTGGCTTTGGTCTTGACAGACTTGTTATGCTTCTTACTGACAGCGCATCTATCAGAGACGTACTCCTGTTCCCGACAATGAAGCCAATTCCGGCTAACAGTGGTCGTCCGGCAAAAACAGAAGAAGAATAATATTTATGTGCAGCATTCGGTTATGCTGATACGGAAAGTATTCCGCCTTTTTCAGAGAATATGTTTCTCATGAATAATAGCGTAAATTACCTGTATTAGCATATTCTGAATGCTGTTTATTTTTGCGGAGGTAATGATTTGGACGATAAAAAGAAAAAAGCAAATGCTGATAACGACAAACATGACATAAAAAAGAACGTTTTTCAGGTCATGAAAGAAAACCAGAAAAAGCAACAGGAAGAAGCCGAAAAACAACAGCTTGAAATGCAGAAAAAGGCAGAGGCACTTGAAAAGAAAAAGCGTGAGGAATATGAGCAGAAACTTATGGAGGAACGCCGTGAGCTTATCCGCCTGAAACAGGGAGTTATCGAGGAAAGTGAAACTATCCACGAGGAAAAGGAGGAGGAGATAAAGCTCACATTCTGGGGCAAAATAAAAAATTTCTTCTTCCATAACAAATGGTGGCTTGGTTTAGCCACACTTGCCGTAATTCTGGCAGTATACCTGACAATTGATCTGCTGAACCGCCCGAATCCCGATATGGTCGTGCTTGTTGTAGGCGAATATCCGAAAATCGGCGAACAAAGCAATATTCAGGCTTACTTTGAGTCACTTGCTGATGATTTCAACGATAACGGAAAAACAGAAGTTTCAATTTACTACATTCCGTATAAAAAAGATGATGACTATGGCAATTATCAGAACGGTGCTGCAACAAAACTGTCAACACAAATGCAGATAGATGATGCCGTTATAATAATTGCAGGCGATACTTTCAAGGATTTAGTTGAAGAAGATGATGTGCTTGTTGACCTGAGTGAGATATTGCCCAATGACGAAAACGTGGATAAACAGTTCTACAATTTGAAAGATACTGATTTTTACCAGAAAATCGGCGTTCAGCAGAGCGATGTGCCGTCAGATCTTTACATTACACTTCGTCAGCCGCATGGAGTAGCATATTCAAACGCAAGGGATATGGCAAAGACATACGACAAGGATTTTCCTGTCTTTGAAAAATTTATTGCCGATATTCAAAAAAAATAATCACCGCAAAAACGTCGGTAACTTCTATAGAAAACTTCTGCTTCTTATTGAGGGAAACCCTTTTGAAAAAGGGTTTGCCCCGATAAGGAGTAAAAGTTTCTATAAAAATACTGATGTTTTTCGGTGATCATCAGAAAATAAGATATTCTATAACAGAATTTGACATCAGAAAGCCTTTTCTTGTGAGCGAAATTCTGTCACCATCAAACATAACATAGCCTGCCTTCACGAGTGGAGGCAGTTTTTTTTCTATTTCATGCCTGTGTTCTTGGACTTTTTCAAGTAAAAGCCCTTCTTTTAGCCGAAGCCTGAGCATGGCATATTCCTCAAATCCACATGGGGACTCATCTGTAACGACTGTATCCTGATGTACATTTTGTATAAATCTGTCAATATCCTTTGGTACAGCAAATCTCTTTCCGCCATAGCAAGAATGAGCGGCAGGCCCTATCCCGAGATAATCCTGACACTTCCAGTAACGGCAGTTATGACGGCTTTCATAGCCGTTTTTCGCAAAATTTGATATCTCATACTGCATAAATCCACGGCTTTCAAGCATCTCACACATCATGAGATACAAATCAGATGTCATATCCTCGTCTGGTAATGAATTTCGTATTTCATCACTGTCAAAAGCAGTTCCGTTTTCTACTTTAAGTATATAAGATGAAATATGCTGAACAGGAAGATCAGTCAGCCTATTAATAGAATATTCAAGCTTTTTTTCGTTCTGGTCAGGCAAAGCTATCATCAAATCACAGGAAATATTACGAAATCCTGCCGAAAATGCATCTTCAACAGCTTTCACAGCTCTGTCTGCACTGTGAAGTCTGCCGAGAAATTTGAGTTCATCGTCAACTAACGACTGAACCCCGACAGACAAGCGATTTATACCTGATTTCCGCAATTTGCCAAGCTTATCTGTTGTCAGAGTAACAGGATTTGCTTCAAGAGTAATTTCACAGTTATCGGATACCGAAAAGCATTTTCCTGTCTCGTTCAGAATTGTATAAATCTGCTGTGGTGTAAGCAGAGAAGGCGTACCGCCGCCAAAATATACTGTATCAACAATTGTATCTTCATCGCCATAATGCTGTATGTTCCGCAGAACTGCATCAACATAAAGCTCCGTCTGCTGTTTTGTATAGCAGACGGAGTAAAAATCACAGTATGAACATTTCTTTCCGCAGAACGGAACATGAAAATATATACCAATCTTGTTCATTTGATCTCGATCCTTATTGCAGGCGCAAGTTTAAAAAAGAATGCGTTAACAATTCGAGGGACAAATATTCCTAAAAGTATAAGTCCAAGAACCACATAAACCTCAAAGCGATATATCCATTCAAATCTTGTACCAATGGTTTTAGGCGATTTGAGATACGTCAGAATTACGAGGGCAAAACAAATGAGACTGAAAATTGCATGAAATATCGTTGCCCCCTCGCCGTTAACGACAAGTCTGCCGCATTTCATGCACGGTTTGCCTTTAGAATTAAGCTGACCTGCATTTGCCTTAGTCCATGGATTAAATGATTTTTCGCCGCAATGCGGACAATTATAAATACTTTTCATTATATTCCTTTCATCATGTCAGTTTTCTCCTGACGGTATAATTTCAACAAGTTGAGGAAGTTCCTTAACTTCATCAACGGCCTTCAGACAATTGATTTTCTGCTTCTTCAAAGAGGCTTTTTTTCTTGATTTACGTGTATTGAAGAAATCCTCTGAATGCAGAACTGCCAGTGTCACAAACAGAATTCCTATCGCTGCCCGGATAAGATAAAAATTGCAGTCACCTGTAATTAACCCAATAATCAGCAGAAAACCAGCTCCAAGACAAAAGCTTGTTCCTGACTTTTCACGAAGAATAAGTCTGTATTTACGCAGGAACTTATCCTCATTTGAGTTTCTTACGAACATATTTTCGGTAATTACGAGAATTATGCTGAGAACTAAAATTACTATGAGTAAAACTAAAATGATATAATTAAACATATTCTCCCTCCGTTGATCAGCTGTCGAGCTTGAGAACGCTCATGAAAGCTTCCTGCGGAACTTCTACAGTTCCAAGCTGACGCATACGTTTTTTGCCTTCCTTCTGCTTTTCAAGAAGCTTCTTTTTACGAGAAATATCGCCGCCATAGCATTTTGCAAGAACATCCTTACGCATAGCCTTTACAGTTTCACGAGCGATTATCTTGCCGCCGATAGCTGCCTGAATTGGTACTTCAAAAAGCTGACGTGGAATATTGTCTTTGAGTTTTTCTGCTATTTTACGTGCTCTGCCATATGCCTTGTCGGTATGGATAATGAATGAAAGCGCATCGACTACCTCGCCGTTAAGCAGAATATCAAGCTTTACAAGCTTGGACGGAGTATATCCGAGCATCTCATAATCAAACGAAGCATAGCCTCTTGTACGTGATTTCAGCACGTCAAAGAAGTCATAAATTATTTCATTCAGCGGCAGTTCATAGTGAAGTTCGACACGGGTATCGTCAAGATATTTCATATCCTTGAAAACACCTCGTCTGTCCTGACAAAGCTCCATGATATTGCCCACAAATTCAGAGGGGGAGAGGATATTCGCCTTAACCATAGGTTCTTCCGCAATCTGAATGAGCGCAGGATCAGGATAATTCGTCGGATTATCTATATACTGCACCTCTCCGTTGGTCATTGTGACCTTGTAGATAACTGACGGAGCAGTTGTGATAAGGTCAAGATTATACTCACGTTCAAGGCGTTCCTGAATGATCTCCATGTGAAGAAGTCCGAGGAATCCGCATCTGAAGCCGAAGCCAAGGGCAATCGATGTTTCAGGCTCAAATGAAAGTGAGGCATCATTTAACTGTAATTTTTCAAGAGCATCACGCAGATCACCGTATTTTGCACCGTCGGCAGGGTAGATACCTGAGAATACCATAGGATTTACCTTACGATAACCCGGGAGCGGTTCATCACAAGGAAATTCGTCATTCGTTACAGTATCACCGACCTGAGTATCACCGATAGATTTGATAGATGCCGCAATATAGCCAACTTCTCCGGCTTCAAGCTTGCCGTTATTAATAAGCGAGTTTGCATCCATACAGCCTGCCTCAACGACATTGAACACAGCCCCGGTAGCCATAAGCCGAATATTGTCACCGACTTTGACAGTTCCCTCCTTGACTCTTACATAGATAATAACACCTTTATACGAATCGTAATAGCTGTCAAAAATCAGGGCTTTAAGCGGCTTTTCGGGATCACCGACAGGTGCGGGTATGTCAGTGACTATCTTTTCAAGTACAGCTTCAATATTAGTACCCATTTTAGCCGAAATTCTTGGTGCATCCATTGCAGGTATTCCGATTACATTTTCAACTTCATTGCATACACGCTCGGGATCGGCTGACGGAAGGTCTATTTTATTGATAACAGGCACAACTTCAAGGTCATGCTCAATGGCAAGGTAAGTATTAGCCAGTGTCTGCGCCTCAATGCCCTGTGATGCGTCTACTATCAGTATAGCGCCCTCACAAGCGGCAAGTGAACGTGAAACCTCATAGTTGAAGTCAACGTGACCTGGTGTATCGATGAGGTTGAAAATGTAATCCTCACCGTCATTTGCAGTATATTTCAGACGTACAGCACGGGCTTTTATGGTAATTCCACGTTCCCTCTCGATATCCATATTATCAAGAAGCTGATCTTCCATGTCACGAATCGCAACAGTCTCAGTCTTTTCGAGAATACGGTCTGCAAGAGTTGATTTGCCGTGGTCAATATGGGCAATAATACAGAAATTTCTGATTTTTTCGTTTGCCAAGGTAATACCTCATTTCATATAATCTATCATTATGATTATACCAGAAAATCCATGTTTTGTAAAGGGGCAAAACAAAAATTTTAAGGCATCGCAGCACAAAAAACAAGCTGCGATGCCTTATTCATCATTTTTTTACAACTGGAACCCAGACCGCACTTTGATAATCGGGAGAAGTATTTTCACTGTCGCATGAGTACCATTCAAGGCTGATATTATCAGCTATTTCATAGTCAGGATTATTAGGCAGCCATTCTGTAAAAACTTTTGAGTCTACATTTTGTATAGCTTCTGGCATAGCACCTGTGCATCTGAACTTCGCCCACTGATGTTCAGGCACGTCAACTAAGATCATGCCTTCGGGTACATCACCGCCTGTATATCTGCCTGCGATAACATAGCGAAATGTACCGTCAGCACATCCGCTGCAGAGACAAACACCGTATTCTCCGATAAAATTATCCATAACTGCCTGTTCTATGGAATTTGCTGGCTTATGTGACGCATAAACGGGATCAATAAATTTTTCCTGAATCTCGTCCCAGAATTTTGGCACATCCTCATACTGCGTTTCAAAATTGATAGTTCTCTCAAAGCCGATAAGCTTAAAAGGGAACATAGATGATATAACATAATCCATAGTCTTATTTCCTCCTTGTATATTTATACTGATAGTCATAGGCAGAAAGATTTTCGGTTCGAGTTTACTTCTACGCATCTGTAATGGAGACGCACCATGAAAACGGGTAAAAGCTTTAGTAAAACTTTCAGGCGTATCATAGCCGTATTCCAAAGCAATATCTATGATTTTCCTGTCTGTATTGAGAATATCATCAGCCGAAAGCGTAAGCCGTCTGTTGCGGAGATATTCCCCGATTGTGAAACCGGTGAAAATCTGAAAGCCTTTTTGCAGATACATGGATGACATATAGATATGGTCTGCCACGTCCTCAACAGTGATATTGCTGTGAAGATTGTCTTCAATATACCTTATAGTTTTTGTGAGCGCCGTTATCCATTCCATAAACCCACCGCCTTTCTGTAATTATAGTATACAATATTTCTGAAGGAAAATCCTGTCATTATCCATACATTTTCGTCAGATTCTTTATCTCCTGTTCAATTGTGAGGAAAACTTTTGAGAGAAGATAACCGTCAGCCGCCGCATGATTCAGACGAACGCTTATCGGCATGATATATCTGCCGTTTTCCTCGTGATAGCGTCCCCAGTTGACTATTGGCATAAAATAAAGGTAGCCGTCAGGAAGCTCAATATTCAGGGAATCGTATGACAGCCACGAAATATATGATGCATCAAACCAGTTCGGATGATTTGCGCTGTCCAGACCGTATTCACGGGTTTGTTTAGCTTTTTCTGCATCAGCAAGGGCATTGCAATAAAACTCGTGATAATCATCGGTATATTCGGTATAAACCACGGTAAATGTCTCGGTATCCTCATGAAAAATATACTGTGTAGGATTTATCTTGTCATAGCAGACAAGCTGCTCCGTCTGCCAGAACCAGCCAAGACGATAGTCCTCACGGGAATTGAGAGCCTTTGAAAGTACATACAGAAAATTGATGTAAAATTTTGTACCAGATTTTTTAGAAAACTCATAAAGTGCAGTAACATCGGTCTTTACCGTCATTGAGACAGAGCATTTGCAATCATTGGAGAAATGGCGGAAAACACCTTTTCGATAGTAATTTTCAATGTCGATTATTTTATAATTCATAGTATCACCTTTTTTTGATAGAAAAAAGCACGGCAGCAAAATACCGCCGTGCTGAATAATTACTGATTGTTTCTCTTAGCTTCAATTTCAGCAAGAGCATCCTTGCGTGAAAGATTGATTCTGCCCTGACGATCAATTTCAATGACCTTGACAACGATCTCGTCACCAATAGCAACGATATCTTCAACCTTTTCAACTCTTGATTTATCAAGCTTGGAGATATGAACAAGACCGTCAACACCCGGAACGATTTCAACAAATGCGCCAAATTCCATGATTCTGACAACCTTGCCTCTGTAGATAGCGCCAACCTCAGGGCCATTTGCGATAGTCTCAACTATCTGGAGAGCCTTCTTTGAGTTAGCATCATCAATACCGCTGATGAATACAGAACCGTCATCGCTGATATCAATTTTAACATCGCAGTCAGCAGAGATCTTCTGGATAGTCTTTCCGCCTGAACCGATAACCTCACGGATCTTATCGGCAGGAATCTTAGTCTGAAGCATCTTAGGAGCATACTTGTTGACATATCCTCTTGGAGCCGGGATAGCCTTGAGCATGATCTCATCAAGAATATAGATACGAGCCTTTCTTGTTTTCTCGAAAGCTTCCTTGATGATCGCAGGTGTAAGACCGTCAACCTTGATATCTACCTGAATAGCAGTGATACCCTTGTGAGTACCGCCAACCTTGAAGTCCATATCGCCAAAGAAGTCCTCAAGTCCCTGAATATCAACCATTGTCATGAAGTCGTCACTGTCAGGAAGTGTGATAAGGCCACAGGAAATACCTGCAACAGGAGCCTTTATCGGAACGCCTGCATCCATAAGAGCAAGTGTAGAACCGCAGATCGAACCCTGTGAAGTAGAACCGTTAGAAGAAAGTACCTCTGAAACAAGACGGAATGCATACGGGAATTCCTCAACTGAAGGAATTACAGGAGCAAGGGCTCTTTCAGCAAGAGCACCGTGACCGATCTCACGTCTTCCGGGGCCTCTGCTCGGCTTTGTCTCACCAACAGAATAGCTTGGGAAGTTGTACTGATGCATATATCTCTTGGATTCTTCTTCATCAAGACCGTCAATTTTCTGAGCATCACTTACAGGGCCGAGAGTAGCAATTGTAAGAACCTGAGTCTGACCTCTTGTAAAGAGACCTGAACCGTGAACACGGGGGAGAAGTCCGACTTCAGCAGCAAGCGGACGAATTTCATCGATTCCACGTCCGTCAACACGCTTGCCCTGATAGAGCCATGCACGTACTATCTTCTTCTGGAGCTTGTAGATGCACTCGTCGATCATAGCGATCTGCTCAGGATACTGCTCGTCAAATTTAGCGTGGATAGCATCAACGATAGGAGCAAGTCTTGCATCACGTACAGTCTTGTCATTTGTATCAAGTGCGAACTTAACATCTTCATTTGCGAATGCTTCAATAGCATCAAACATATCGTGGTCAACTTCCATTGACTCGAAAGCAAACTTAGGCTTACCGATCTGGGCACGGATATCACTGATGAAAGCGACCATCTTCTTGATCTCCTCGTGACCTTTGAGGATAGCTTCAAGCATTGTGTCCTCAGGAACTTCGTTAGCGCCTGCCTCGATCATAACGATCTTTTCAGCAGTACCTGCAACTGTAAGAACGAGGTCAGTCTTTGCTCTCTGTTCAAGAGTAGGATTAAGAACGATCTCGCCGTCAACAAGACCTACATTGATTCCTGATATAGGACCGTTCCACGGAATATCTGAAATTGAGATAGCAATTGAAGTAGCGATCATGCCTGCGATCTCAGGTGAGTTATCAGGCTCAACTGAAAGAACAGTCATAACGACAGAAACATCGTTTCTCATATCCTTCGGGAAAAGAGGACGGATAGGTCTGTCAACGCATCTTGAAGTAAGGATAGCCTTTTCTGTAGGCTTGCCCTCACGCTTTGTGAATGAACCAGGGATTTTGCCGACAGAGTAAAGTCTTTCCTCATAGTCAACAGAGAGAGGGAAGAAGTCAACGCCTTCTCTCGGCTTAGGGCTTGCTGTAACGTTAGCCATAACGACTGTTTCGCCGTATCTTACCCAGCATGAGCCGTTGGAAAGTCCGCAGGTTTTTCCAGTTTCAACGATAAGAGGTCTGCCTGCATAAGTTGTTTCAAAAGTTCTGTAATTTTCAAACATGATTATGCCTCCTGAAAAAAGTGGATTTTGCGGCAGAGAATCGTTTAGAAGTTAGAGGCAGGAGTCTGCATCAGCATATAGGACAGGCTTCTGCCTCTGACTTCTAATAGACGTTCTCTGCACGAAATTAAGGCAGAGGGGCGTACCCCGTCTGCCTTAGAACACGAATAATTACTTACGGAGACCGAGCTTTTCTACTACAGCACGGTATCTGTTAACGTCCTTCTTCTTGAGATAAGCAAGAAGGTTACGTCTGTGACCAACCATCTTGAGAAGACCTCTCTTTGAGTGGTGGTCATTCTTGTGAGTCTTGAGGTGAGCATTAAGGTCGTTGATTCTCTTTGTGAGAATAGCGATCTGAACCTCAGGAGATCCTGTGTCGTTTTCGTGTGTTCTGTTAGCTTCAATAACAGCTGTTTTTTCTTCTTTTAATAACATAAGAAGCACCTCATAAATATAAAATTCCGCTGACGTAGATAGGGGTGAAGTTTGAGGTCATGCCCCAATCCAAGTGTACGGTGTAACTATTATAACATAAAACGGACAACTTGTAAAGTGTTTTTTTGATTTTTTATAAAAAAAACAGAAAAAGGAAAAAATGCCGTCTGTAAAAATGCAGTATTACGTGTTTTTATACGCTATGTTACAAATTAAAAAAACATTTGTGAATAAAATTGTTGACAAAAGATGAGAAATATGATATAATACGTATGCGGTAAATAATTGGGTTATTGATCGTGAAGTCTGTCTGATATCTGCACACAATCGGGCAGCAAAGTATTTCTTTTGTAAAAAACAAATCAGAAGAAGGCTGTATTCATATGGAATACAGCTTTTCTCCTTTTATAAAGCATTATCAGAAACCGAAGTCCTCAAAATCCTCTTTAATAAAGCGGTGATAGGTAATGTGAGTACTGCCGTCCATTTCATCCTCAACAGCAATACAGTAACGGTAATCATCGGGAGTTCCGTCAGGGAAATATATAAGATACTGGTATTCGCCGTTATCCGAATCGGAAAAAGCAACATCATCCGAATAGCTCCTGAAAACGCCGACTATCTCATCCAGCCCTGCGTGAGAACGGACTGCTTCGATAAGTGAACGGATAAATTCTTTGCCGTCAGAGGAACTGTTAATATACGCAGTACCTTCCGAAGGCACTGTTATGCAGAAACCATTGGTAATCGGACAAAACGATATATTTCCGAGTTTCGGCTCAACATGGTCGGCAAAATTAAAGAGAATATGTTCCATTTCTGCCTGTGAGCACTTTTTACCGATAAGATGCCGCAGGGATGTAAGCATATAATTTAGGCTCATAGGTCTGCCGTCATATCCGAGTTTTATCTGGGCTTCAAGAATATTGTCACAAAGATTTTTTTCAAGTCTGTCAAAGTTCATTGTATCCTCCGTAGCACACTGCAAAAAATATTCACTGCTGCTGTAACAAGTGCAGCTTATACATTTATTGTATCATATTTTATATGTTATGTCAATTGCAGAAAATGGTAAAATTGAAACATATTGTAAAATCTCAGCCGATTAATCAGCAAGTATTAATCAAATAATTTAATTTTGTAACAAGGATATGAACTCATAACATGAATATTCTTAATAAAGTTGAACAATTATTATGCTGTAGAATTTATGTAAATGCTGATTTTACTTAATATCGATTGACGAGCCACAAATATTATGCTATAATATCGATATATAAAGGCTTAGATAGATAAAGGAACGGAGGAGTTGGTTCCTGAAAATATTATCTGGAGGGTTTGGGTTATGATTAATTATGAAGAAGCGGAAAAGCTTCTGGAAAAGTACGGTCAGGAGCATCTTCTGAAGTACTACGGTGAGCTTTCCGAAAATGAGAAGCAATCGCTTCTCTCACAAATCGAAATGACGGATTTTTCTGTCATCAACAGCCTTGATGCATTATCAGGCGAAGGAGTTCAGAGAGGCAATATTGAGCCTACTTCTGCGCTTACAGTCGATGCTATTGAGGAAAACAAGGATAAATATATGAAGGCAGGCATAAAAGCCATCCGTGAAGGCAAGGCTGCGGCAGTAATGCTTGCAGGCGGTCAGGGTACACGCCTTGGTTTTGACAAACCGAAGGGAATGTACAATATCGGCGTAAATCGTGACCTTTATATTTTTGAGTGCCTTATCAATAATCTTAAAGAGGTTGTAAAAACCGCAGGTGCATGGATTCAGCTTTACATCATGACAAGTGAAAAGAACAACGACGATACAGTAGCATTTTTCAGGGAAAAGAACTATTTCGGCTATGATCCCGATCACATTACATTTTTCATTCAGGATATGGCTCCGTCTGTTGATTTTGAGGGAAAGGTTCTTTTTGAAAGCCGTTCATCAATTGCTGTTTCTCCGAACGGAAACGGCGGTTGGTTCTCTTCACTTGTACGTGCAGGCTTCCTTGAAGATATCAAAGAAAAGGGAATTGAATGGATAAATGTATTTGCTGTTGATAATGTGCTGCAGCGAATTGCAGATCCGCTGTTTATCGGTGCTGTCATAAGTTCAGGTATGCAGTCAGGCGGCAAGGTCGTCAGCAAAGCTGCTCCGGAAGAAAAAGTTGGTGTGCTCTGTCTTGAAAACGGCAAGCCTTCAATAGTTGAATACTATGAAATGACTGATGAAATGCGCACTCAGGTCGATGAAAACGGCTCACTTGCGTATAAGTATGGTGTTATTCTGAATTATCTTTTCAATGTAAGCAAACTTGAGGAGATATGCAACGAGAAAATGCCTGTTCATGCAGTAAAGAAGAAGATACCGTATATGGACGAGGAAAACGGCTATAATAAGCCGACTGAACCAAACGGCTACAAGTTTGAGACTCTTGTTCTTGATATGGTAAGCATGCAGGACAGCTGTCTCGTCTTTGAAGTTGAAAGAAACAGGGAGTTTGCTCCTGTAAAGAATGCAGACGGCGTTGATTCCGTTGTTACTGCAAGACAGCTTCTTACTGCAAACGGCGTGGCATTATGACCACATTTTGAATTATTTCGGGACGTTCTTCTTTGGAACGTCCCGTTTTATGAGTAAAAGCGGACTTTTTGTCCGCTGAATTTTTGTGAGGTGCAAATGAAAAAACTGCTGAAATACCTGAAAAATTATAAAAAGGAGCTGATATTCGGCCCGTTTTTCAAGCTTCTGGAAGCGATTTTTGAACTGATAGTGCCAATGGTAATGGCTGATATAATTGACAACGGAATTGCCAATAACGACAGCAGCTATGCAATAAAAAAGTGTGCTCTTATTGTAATTTTAGGTGTTTGCGGACTTGGATTCGCCTTAACGTGCCAGTTCCTTGCAGCAAAATGCGCCTATGGCTTCGGCACTGAACTGCGTGCAGATCTGTACAGGCACATCAACAGACTTTCATACAGCAGCATTGATAAAATCGGTACATCCTCACTTGTCAACAGGCTTACAAATGATACAAACGCTGTGCAGAACGGCGTGAATATGTTCATCAGACTTGCCGTCAGAGCGCCGTTTCTTGTTATTGGTGCGGCAGTAATGGCTGTAACGATAGATGTAAAATTGTCACTGATATTTTTTGTAGCAGCCCCGTTTATTTCACTGCTTATCTTTTTCATAATGCGCAAAACCATTCCTATGCATAAAAAAACACAGAAACATCTTGACAAAGCTTCAATGCTGACAAGGGAAAATCTTGAAGGAACAAGAGTAATACGTGCATTTTCCCGTCAACAGGAGGAAATCGACGAATTTAATCAGGCAGTAAACGACATTTCGGATAGTTCAATTGCTGTCGGAAAGATATCAGCAATTCTTAATCCTGCCGCATTCATGGTCATGAATCTTGGCATTGCGTCTGTAGTATGGTTCGGAGGAATACGTATAGATACCGGAAATCTCACGCAAGGCGAACTTACTGCATTTACAAACTATATGACACAGATACTGCTTGCACTGGTGGTTCTGGCAAATCTCATTGTTACATTTACAAAAGCTTTTGCTTCCGCAAACCGTGTAAGTGAGGTTTTCTCACTTGAAGAAGAAACATACGGCAAAACAGAAGATATTCCCGAAAATCCGACAGATATCATAGAATTCAGGAATGTATCATTTGCATATAAAACGGCAGGTGACAGTTCACTGCACAACATCAGCTTTACATTGAAAAAAGGCGAAACATTAGGAATTATCGGCGGTACAGGCTGTGGAAAGACCACACTTGCCAATCTGATACCGTGCTTTTACAGGGCAACTGAAGGCGAAGTTCTTGTCGGAGGAGTGAACGTCAATGAATATGACCTTGATGCCCTCAGACAGCATATCGGCGTAATACCGCAGAAAGCCGTTCTTTTTTCTGGCACAGTGCGTGAAAATATGCAGTGGCGAAAGGCTGATGCATCTGATGAAGAGATAATATCCGCTCTTAAAACAGCTCAGGCATGGGATTTTGTCAGCAAAATGCCTGACGGACTTGATGCAATGATCGTTCAGGGAGGAAAAAATCTGTCAGGCGGTCAGAAACAGCGTATCTCAATTGCAAGGGCAATGGTCGGAGAGCCTGATATACTCATTCTCGATGACTCCATGAGTGCTCTTGACTATGCCACCGACCTTGCACTGCGAAAGGCAATAAAAAACGATATGTCTGAAACGGCAGTCATTATGATATCGCAGCGTACTACTTCAATAATGGATGCTGATAAAATAATCGTTCTTGATGACGGCGAATGTGCAGGCATAGGCAACCACAATGAACTTATGGAAAAATGCAGTATATACCGTGAAATACACTATTCTCAGGTAAATGAAAAGGAGGGCATCGGAAATGTTCAGAACACTTAAAAGAGTATTTTCATATGCTCGTCCCTATTTCATATATTTTGTACTGACGGTAATATTTGCACTTATCGGCACAGCACTATCTATGGCAGTTCCTGTCTTTATTGGTGAAGCTGTTGACTGTTGTACAGGCAAAGGAAATGTTGACTTTACTGCTTTGAAAAAGACTGCACTAAAACTTGCCGCAATGGTTGTGGTCAGCGGTATTTTTCAATGGCTTATGAGCCTTTCAACAAACAGACTGGCATTTCTTACTGTACGTGATCTGCGGACAGATATATTTGCTAAGCTTGAACGTGTACCGCTGAAATACATTGACGGGCATACAAAAGGAGAACTTACAAGCCGTGTAATCAATGATATAGAAATCGTTTCCGACGGACTTCTTCAGGGCTTCACTCAGTTTTTCAGCGGCGTGATAACCATTGTCGGTACGCTGATTTTCATGATGACGATCAATATCAAAATTGCCATAGTTGTTGTATTATTAACGCCTCTTTCATTCATAGCCGCATCAAAAATAACAAAAGCCGCACATAATTCATATACCAAGCAATCCAGACTCCGTGGCGAAATGGTCGGACTTGCAGAAGAAATGAGCGGCAATCAGAAAATAGTCAAGGCATTTGTCTATGGCGAGAGGGCAGAGGAGCGATTTGAACATATCAATAAAGAATATGCATCAGTGGGAGCAAAGGCTACTTTTTTCAGTTCAATGACCAACCCCACAACACGTTTTGTAAATGGGCTGATCTATGCGGCAGTCGGATTTCTTGGTGCAATGGGAGCTATGGGGCATTTCAGCTTTATAGGCAAAATGTCTGTCGGCAAACTTTCAAGTTTTCTTGCATATTCCAATCAGTATACTAAACCGTTCAACGAGATATCCGGCGTATTCGCAGAATTACAGAATGCCGTTGCATCTGCCCAACGAGTATTTGATGTTCTTGATGAAGAAGAAGTTCATAATGATGCTGATCTGGAAGTACTGGAAAACTGTGACGGCAATCTTGAATTTGCAGATGTTGACTTCTCATATTCGTCTGAAACCAGCCTTATAGAACATTTCAGCCTGAAAGTCAGAACAGGTCAGCGTGTAGCTATTGTAGGCCCGACAGGATGCGGAAAATCTACGATAATCAATCTTCTGCTCAGGTTTTACAATATTACCGGCGGAATGATAACCATATCAGGAAAAAGCATATATGATATTACAGCAGACAGTCTCAGAAAATGCTTCGGCATGGTTTTGCAGGAAACATGGGTATTCACAGGAACTGTTGCGGAAAATATCGCATACGGAGTACCTGATGCCGACCGTGAACAGATAATTGAAGCGGCAAAATCAGTTTATGCACACGGATTCATCAAAAGGCTCCCGAATGGCTATGATACAGTCATAAACGAGGACAGCGGCTTGTCACAGGGACAGAAACAGCTTATCTGCATTGCAAGGATAATGCTGATGGATCCGCCGATGCTTATTCTTGATGAAGCAACAAGTTCTATAGATCTCCGCACAGAACAGCGTATTCAGAAAGCTTTCACAAAATTAATGGAAGGAAGAACAAGCTTTGTTATAGCACATCGTCTTTCCACAATAAAAAATGCTGATACTATTCTTGTCATGGATCACGGAAACATCATAGAACAAGGAACGCATGAAACTCTTATGAATAACGGCGGCTTCTATTCCAGACTTTACAACAGTCAGTTTGCAGTGTAAAAAATCCCCTGATACAGCTTTTTAAGCCATATCAGGGGATCTGTCTTTATACGGAATCCATATAATTATTGGGAGAAATCTCTTTTTTATCCATCAGCTTATCAGGCATCACGATATTATCCATTTCTCCGCTTAAATTTTTGAAATAAATCGGATCTTTAGCATATGCATCACTATTCAATGCATTATCAGCTTTTTCCATATTTTCTGTTAAAAGAACAGAAAAATTCGGAAATCCCTCCTGTTGTTCAAGATAATGATATTTTGAATTAAGAATAAATATCGGAACAATTGCAAAAAGAGAATCGAAAACACATATTACGTTGATCATTTGTCCCATGTCGTTGGATTTGATTACCAGTCCCACTGTTCCAAGCAAAAGCCCGATAGGTGCATAAAAATTTACTTTTTTATACATCGCCAGATAGCCGCTGATAGCACAGCAGCTGCTTAATATCATCTGTAAAAGGAATGCACCGACAGTACCTGTCATCAGGGTAGGAAAGAAATATACTATTCCTGCAATGATACTTCCAACTATACAAAGAATAAAATTATAAGCCAGTCTGTCGTAAAAATAATTATATCTTTTCATCTTTTTAAGATTGACTGAATACGCATTTACATCGATCATAAAATTCCCCCGCTTAAAAACAATAAATAAGCAATAATATTATTTAAAAATATAATTTTTCAAATTCGGTTCACATTTTCAGTTTTTGCGCATATGCTGTAACAGGTCAGGAACAGGAGCGATATTAAGAACAACGCCAGCCTCTGATATATCAATATGACCGAATGTTGTTGCTCCGCCGTCTCTCGGACATGATGCGCTGCCAGGATTCAACAGATACAGATCATCCTCAAAAACCTGAAGTCCGGCATGAGTATGCCCGAAAAGAACAATGTCACATTCATTATCCTTGGCAAGCATTTTAAGGCGTGTTGTAGATGCATTGACACCGTAAAGATGACCGTGTGTGGCAAATATCCTGTGACCGGGAACCGGAATCACAAGAAACTCCGGACTTTTACTGTCATTATCACAGTTTCCTTTTATATGAATAACTTTATGTTCAATATCAGGATGAAGCATGATGTAACGTTTGAGTTCACTTTCACCGTCACCAAGGTGAATAATAAGGTCAGCAGTTGCATTTCGCACCAGAACGTTCTGCAAAGCAAAAAAATCTCCGTGGGTATCAGATACAACAACTATACGCATGGCATAGCCCCCCTTTGTATAAATAACATAAATTATATTTTTCTGTCAAAATCAACAACGGACATCAGAAAAAAATTTCTAATCATTTCAGCAGATTCACATATCTGCATGATAATTAATTATACCACATTATGAAATAAAATACAATAGTTTTTTATAAATTAATTGGAGGTTTTTATGAATAATGCAAATATTGACAAAGAAAAAATGAACGGACTGCTTATTGCAGTAAGCAAAAAAATAGGGATTCCCCCTGAACAGCTTAAAAACGAACTGGAAAGCGGAAAATTTGACAAGGCACTTTCTTCAATGAATAAAAGCGATGCTGAAAAATTCAGAACAGTTCTCAGCAATCCGCAGCTGCTTGAAAAAATGATGAGTTCACCGCAGGCAAAGGCTCTTTACAAAAAGCTTTCAGGTGAATAACGGCGCTGAAATGGATGATATAATGGAAAAACTGAGCGGTCTGCTGTCTGATAAGGAAAGTGTCAGACAGCTTTCCGAACTTGCAGAAATGATAAACAATCAGGATAACGAGCAAAAAGAGGGAAACTGTGAGAAAGCTTATGATAATGACAATATTCCCGATATCGGAAAGCTTATCGGGCTTGCGGAAATTCTCGGCACATCGGCATCAGATAACAAAGACACGGAACTTCTTCTTGCTCTGCGTCCGCATCTCAGTGAGGAACGCCGGAAAAGAGTTGACAAAGCTGTAAAGATGCTGAAAATGATCTCTGTCATAAGCGCCGCAAAAGACAGCGGACTGCTGGATGATCTGATATAGACAGGAGGCGATGCTGTTGGCTGTTTATAAGAATAACTATGAAAGATCAGGCTATGAGCCTGCTGATAACAACTGTCATGCTGAAAATCAGAAATCAGGTATTTTTTCTTTTGACAACTTTTCATCGCTTAACAACGAACAGCTTCTGACTGCCGCCGTAATGTATCTCATGCTGAAGGAAAAAGCCAATTTCAGGCTGATTATTGCCCTTGGATACATACTTTTTTAAAAAAATTTGATATTTTTTCCAAAATCTATTGCAATTGCAAAAGAAATGTGGTATTATATAAACAAGTTCATTTTTGTAATGAACACTTATATTAACATGGAAATGAAACGGAGGATTTATAAAATGGGATTTTTTGATTCTGTCAAGAACATTGCAGGAGATGTGGGTGACACAATAAAGAAAGGTACAAAAACTGCTTCTGATAATGCAAAGAAGCTTGCTGAAAAAACCAAGCTGAAAAGAGAAATCGGCAATTTCGAGGCTGAAATTGAGAAGGCATATGCTGAAATAGGAAAGAAATATTTTGAAACTATCCGCAGCAATCCTTCTGCTGAATACATGAATGAAGTTGAATCAATCATCAAGAACCAGAAAAGCATTGAGGATGCTCAGAAAATGCTTGCTTCTCTTGAAGATAAGGGTAACTGCCCGAACTGCGGTGCTCCGCTGCTTAAAGAGCAGAAGTTCTGCGACAAGTGCGGCGCTAAAGTAAACGACGTAGTTGTTGAATCGGTTGAAGCAGAAGTTGTTGATGATAACTCAAACAAGGAATTCTGATTATCTAAAGGCACATCACTTTGTGGTGTGCCTTTTTTTGTGCAGTCTGACAAAAATACAAACAATTTTTTGTCGCTTTTGAATTTATAAAAGCTATTTACTTTTTCGCTTTTTTGTGGTAAACTATTAATATGTGTGATTGAAAAGATTACCTGCATTCTGAAATACAGAAAGGATAATTAATATGCCTATTACTGAATTACTTGTGAGAAATGCCGAATTATACGGCAATGATGTTGCTCTCGTTGAGGTCAACCCCGAAATTACCGAGAGACGTCGTATAACATGGAAAGAATATGAGCTTATCGAACCGAACCCTGAGTGTACCTACAGACGTGAGATCACATGGAAGGTTTTCGATGAAAAAGCAAACAGATTTGCAAATATGCTCCTCGAAAGAGGCGTTAAAAAAGGTGATAAAGTCGGAATTCTCCTTATGAACTGCCTTGAATGGCTCCCGATTTATTTCGGTATCCTCAAAACAGGCGCTCTTGCAGTTCCGCTCAATTTCAGATATACCGCTGATGAGATAAAATATTGTCTTGATCTTGCTGAGGTCGATGTACTCATGTTCGGCCCTGAATTTATCGGACGTGTTGAGGAGATTGCTGAAGAAATAAGCAAAAACCGCCTTCTTTTCTATGTTGGCGAGGGATGTCCTACTTTTGCAGAGCATTATGACAGTCTCGTTGCAAACTGTCTCAGTTCTGCACCCGATATCAAGCTTACTGACGACGATTTTGCCGCTATATACTTCTCATCAGGCACTACAGGCTTCCCGAAAGCTATTCTTCACAAGCACGAAAGCCTGATGCATTCCGCAAAAGTTGAACAGAACCATCACGGTCAGGGCAGAGATGATATATTCCTCTGCATTCCGCCGCTTTACCATACAGGCGCTAAAATGCACTGGTTCGGAAGCCTCTATTCAGGAAGCAAGGCTGTTCTCCTCAAAGGTGTAAAGCCACGCTCAATTATTGAAACTGCTTCAAATGAAGGCTGCACTATTGTATGGCTGCTCGTTCCGTGGGCACAGGATATACTTGATGCCATTGACAGGGGAGATATTGACCTCAGTCAGTACAAGCTTGACCAGTGGAGACTCATGCATATCGGCGCACAGCCTGTTCCTCCGTCACTTATTGCACGCTGGAAGAAAGTGTTCCCGAATCATCAGTACGATACAAACTACGGTCTCAGCGAATCAATAGGCCCCGGCTGCGTACATCTCGGCGTTGAAAATATACATAAGGTAGGCGCAATCGGCAAGGCAGGCTTCGGCTGGGAAGTTAAAATTGCCGATCCCGACGGAAACACCGTCAAAAGGGGAGAAGTCGGCGAACTTTATGTCAAAGGCCCCGGCGTTATGACCTGTTACTACCGTGATGAAAAGGCTACAGCCGAAACTCTGAAAGACGGCTGGCTGCTCACAGGCGACATGGCTCAGGAGGACGAGGACGGCTTTATCTATCTCGTTGATCGTAAGAAAGATGTTATCATCAGCGGCGGTGAGAATCTCTATCCGGTACAGATCGAGGACTTTCTCAGAAGTCATCCTGCAATCAAGGATGTTGCTGTTATCGGTCTGCCTGACAAGCGTCTTGGTGAAATTGCGGCTGCTATCATCTCAATCAAAGATGACGCAACTTGTACCGAGGAAGATATAACTGCATTCTGCCAGAAACTACCACGCTATAAGAGACCTCATAAGATCATCTTTGCTGATGTACCAAGAAATCCTACAGGTAAAATTGAGAAGCCAAAGCTTCGTAAGATATATTGCGGCGAAAGTCTCGTTGCAACTCAAATTAAAAACTAAACTTATCCCCGATGTTTTGGCATCGGGGATTTTTTCAGCAAAATTTCATTTTCGGATATTGCATTCTGCGTGAATATGTGGTAAAATGATATTGAAAAATTTATAAAGGGGGATATTCCTATGATACACCTTATTATTGAAATCATTCTCGGCGCTGTTGCAGGCTTCATTGCAGGCAGGATAATGGAAACAGGAGACAAAGATTTCGTAACAAATGCTATTCTTGGTATTGTCGGCGGTTTTATCGGCGGCAGAATCGGTTCATTTTTCCATATCGGCGGCGGCTGGGTAATGGGTATGATCCTGTCAGTTGTCGGTGCATGCATAGTTATTGCAATTTACCGCAAGGTCAAACAGAAGTAACACGTCATACAAAAGAATGCTGCCTTAACGCTGATACCTATTAAATATCGGCGTTAAGGCGAATTTTTTTAGAGCACTCTAAGACGGCAAAATTTACCCGTCTTTTTTTATGACAAAAATGTGACAGTGAAACGAAACAAAGCTGAAATATGACTGTTTGGCTTGACACAGGCAATTATAAACGCTATAATATTAATATGGCTGATTTCAGCTATTAGATATGAGCAAAACAAAGCTTGCAGACGACAAAAGCAGTGCAAGAGCGAAGATGCCGCTATTCCAAAGTGGAAAAAGGTATAGCAAAGCTGACCTAAGCCTGCAAAAAGGCAAAAGTCTGTTGAAAGAATAAAAAA